>DAIREI010000056.1:0-7524 GCA_036795675.1 Bacteroidales bacterium | reverse complement strand
GGTGATTAAACAAATAACTAACAATTAAACGAATATATAATCATGGGTTTTAACGATATATTATCATCCCTGTTCGGGAATAAAGCACAGAGGGACTTGAAGGAAGTAAATCCCTATGTAAAACTAATAAAAGACGCTTACCCCGCCATTGAAAGGCTGTCGAACGACGAGCTGCGGGCCAAGACTTGGTCTATCATGCAATTCATCCAGGACGAAGTGGTTGAGGAGACCAACAAGATTGCCGAGCTGAAAGCAGGCATTGAAGACATCGAACTGGAAGAGCGCGAAAAAGTTTGGAACGAAGTTGACAAGATAGAGAAAGAAATCACGGAGAAGCACGAGAAGAGCCTCGATAAGGTGCTTCCCGAAGTATTCTCTATCGTAAAAGATACTGCCCGCCGCTTCAAAGAGAATGAAGAGATAGTGGTGACGGCTACCGACTTCGACCGCCAGCTGGCCGTGAAGCACGACTTTGTGAGAATAGAAGACGATAAAGCCATCTATCAAAACCATTGGATGGCCGGCGGCAATGAGATTACCTGGGATATGGTGCATTACGATGTGCAGCTTATCGGTGGTGTGGTACTTCATAAAGGAAAGATTGCCGAGATGGCTACAGGGGAGGGTAAAACACTTGTGGCTACTTTGCCTGTATTTCTTAATGCCCTTACGCATAATGGCGTACATGTAGTAACGGTGAACGACTACTTGGCCAAGCGCGACTCGGAGTGGATGGGTCCTTTGTATATGTTCCACGGGCTGTCGGTCGATTGTATCGATAAACATCGCCCCAACTCCGACGACAGACGTAAGGCCTACGAAGCCGATATTACTTTCGGAACCAACAACGAGTTCGGTTTCGACTACCTGCGCGACAACATGGCCATCAGTCCTAAAGATTTGGTACAGCAGAAGCACAACTACGCCATTGTGGATGAGGTGGACTCGGTGTTGATTGACGATGCCCGTACTCCGTTGATTATTTCAGGTCCCGTACCCAAGGGCGATGAACAGCTCTACGAAGAATACCGCTCGAAGGTGGAACACTTGGTAAGCCTGCAACGCACCTTTACCAATAAACTGTTGACCGAAGCCAAGCAAAAGATAGCCTCGGATAATTCCGATACTCAGCGTGAGGGCTTTGTACTCTTGTTCCGTTCATACAAAGGTATGCCCAAAAATAAGGCCTTGATAAAATACTTGAGCGAACCGGGCATCAAGGTAAACATGCAGAAGACTGAGGAACATTACATGCAACAGCAGAACCGAGAAATGCACGTCATCACAGACCCGCTTTACTTTGTGATTGACGAAAGACATAACTCGATTGATTTAACCGAAAAAGGGATTGATGTGTTGACGGGCAATTCAGACGACCCTCAATTCTTTGTGCTGCCCAACATTGCGGGCGAGCTGGCCGCTGTTGAAAATGAGCCGATGACCGACGAAGAAAAGCAAGCCAAGAAAGACGAATTGATGCAGAACTACGCCGTTAAATCGGAACGCGTACACACCCTAAACCAATTGCTGAAAGCCTACTGCTTGTTCGATAAAGACGACGAATACGTAGTAATAGATAATAAGGTGAAGATTGTTGACGAGCAGACCGGCCGTATCATGGAAGGCCGCCGCTACTCCGACGGATTGCACCAGGCCATCGAAGCCAAGGAACGGGTGACGGTAGAGGCTGCCACGCAAACTTTTGCCACCATTACGTTACAGAACTACTTCCGTATGTATCACAAGCTGGCCGGGATGACCGGTACGGCCGAGACGGAAGCCGGCGAATTCTGGAACATCTACAAGTTGGACGTAGTCGTTATCCCAACCAATAGAGCCATTGCCCGCGACGATATGAACG
Organism: Bacteroidales bacterium; assembly: GCA_036795675.1. Classification (GTDB taxonomy): domain Bacteria; phylum Bacteroidota; class Bacteroidia; order Bacteroidales; family Azobacteroidaceae; genus Azobacteroides. The sequence continues at coordinate 5,663 of DAIREI010000056.1, read as the reverse complement.
ACCGTATCTACAAAACGGCTCGCGAGAAGTATGCGGCGGTAATCAACGAGATACAAGCGCTTCGCGACCAGGGTCGCCCGGTGCTGGTAGGTACTACTTCGGTGGAAATATCGGAATTGCTGAGCCGTATGCTTACCATGCGCAAGATTCCTCATCAGGTATTGAATGCCAAGTTGCACCAGAAGGAAGCCGACATTGTGGCTCATGCCGGACAAACGGGAACCGTAACTATTGCTACCAACATGGCCGGTCGCGGTACCGACATTAAGTTGACGCCCGCCGTAAAAGAAGCGGGAGGATTAGCCATTATCGGTACGGAGCGGCATGATTCACGCCGTGTCGACCGCCAGTTGCGCGGACGTTCAGGACGTCAGGGCGACGTAGGTTCGTCGGTGTTCTTTGTATCGCTCGAAGACGAATTGATGCGTTTGTTTGCTTCCGAGCGTATTGCCGGGATGATGGACCGCATGGGATTCAAGGAAGGCGAAGTGTTGGAGCACAACATGCTGAACAAATCAGTGGAACGCGCCCAGAAGAAAGTGGAAGAGAACAACTTCGGTATACGTAAGCGCCTGCTGGAATACGACGACGTGATGAACTCGCAACGTGAAGTAATCTACTCCCGCCGCCGCCATGCTTTGATGGGCGAGCGTATCGGCTTGGACGTACTGAATATGCTGTACGATACATCCAATGCCATATCGGAACAGTTTGCCGAGACGGGTGATTACGAAGGATTGAAGTTCGAATTATATAAGACGATGGCTTTGGAAGTCCCTTTCACGGAGGAAGAGTACAAAGCAATGAAGGCCGATGACCTGACCGAAGCCCTGTATAACGCCTCGCTCGACAGCTTTAAGCGGAAGACCGAACGTATGGCACAGGTGGCCAATCCCGTAATAAGAAATGTATATGAGAATCAGGGCGACCGCTACGAAAACATTGTAGTGCCCGTTACAGACGGAAAGAAGACCTATAATATTATATGTAACCTGAAGGATGCCTACGAATCCGAATCGAAAGAGTTGGTTAAGTCCTTCGAGAAATCGGTGTTGTTACACTCCATCGACGAATCGTGGAAGGAGCACTTGCGCGAGATGGACGACCTTCGCCAATCGGTGCAGAACGCCAGCTACGAAAACAAAGACCCCTTGCTGATTTACAAACTCGAATCGTTCAACCTGTTTAAAACCATGGTCGACGATATGAACCGTAAGTCGGTATCCATCTTGATGCGCGGACAAATACCGATGCGCGAACCCGAACACGTACGTCAGGCACACCCCGAACAAAAGACCGATTTTAGTAAATATCGTACCCAAAAAGACGAGATTGCCGAAAGTCGTAGAGTGCAAGGCGAGGTAGCCGGACGCGATACCCGTGAACAAAAACGGGAGCCTGTGCGTTCTGAAAAGACAGTAGGCCGTAACGAACCCTGCCCTTGCGGCAGCGGCAAGAAGTACAAGGTCTGCTGCGGAAGAAACTAAAGTTAATTATGAATTATGAATGTTTTTCGCTTCGCGATTGGAATCATCGACTAAGCGTTGCTTTGCGTCATTCATAATTCATAATTCATAACTCATAATTCATAATTAAAAGTCATGGCTTACATCGATTACTACAAGGTATTAGGCGTTCCTAAAACAGCTTCGGCCGACGACATTAAGAAGGCCTACCGGAAGTTGGCGAGGAAGTGGCATCCCGACCTCAATCCCAACGACGAGAGCGCCCACAAGAAATTTCAGGAGATAAACGAGGCCAACGAAGTACTGGGCGACCCTGAAAAGCGGAAGAAGTACGACCAATACGGCGAGAACTGGAAACATGCCGAAGAGTATGAAAAGGCCGGCGCCTCGGGCGGCTTTGGCGGTGGCGGCGGGCGACGATACAGCTCGCAGGACTTCGGTGGATTTGATTTTGACTTTGGCGATATGGGAAGCGGTTATTCTTCATTCTTCGAGAACCTCTTTGGCGGTGGCGGTGGCGGCAGTCGGCGTTCGCAACGTACCTCGGCCTATAAAGGGCAAGACTATTCGGGCGAAGTTCGCCTCACCTTGCGCGAGGCAGCCACTACCCACAAGCAAACCATCGAAGTAAACGGTAAGAAACTACGTATCACCGTTCCTGCCGGGGTGGCCAACGAACAGCAGATTAAACTATCCGGCCAAGGCGGACTGGGTACGAACGGGGGGCCTAACGGTGACCTTTACATCACCTTCATCATTCAGCCCGACCCGGTGTTCAAGCGTGACGGCAACGATTTGTACGAAACCGTGAACCTCGATCTCTACACAGCAGTATTGGGAGGCGAATTGATGGTAAATACTCTAACCGGTAAAGTGAAGATGAACGTCCCGGCAGGCACTCAGCCCGGCGTCAAAGCCCGACTGAAAGGCAAGGGCTTTCCCGTCTATAAGAAAGACGGTCAATACGGCGACTTGTACGTAGTGTACAACGTAAGCATCCCCACTCATTTGTCTGATAAGCAGAAAGAGTTGTTCCGACAACTTCAGGAAACCAAGTAAATCTACGCGTTATGGAAAAGAATTTTATTATCATCAACGATTATATTAACTATTCCGACATTGAGCCTCAATTTATCGCCTTGCTGGAAGAAAACGACCTTATTCATGTGTATGAAGTGGAGAACGAACGCTTCCTCCATAGCGACGAGTTATCGGATATAGAGAAATATGCCCGCATGTATTACGACCTCTCTATCAACATAGAAGGCATTGATGTAATACACAATTTGCTGGACAGAATAAACGAGATGCAAGAAGAAATGACAGTCTTGCGTAGGCGGTTACTTTTTTTGGAGTGAAGAACTAAGAGTGAAGAGTTAAGAGTTTCTTTCAAGCTGAAAGCTTGTAGTAGCATAGCACAGGGTTTTCAACCCTGTGTAGAGATACGTCATACCAATAATACGTCCTGAAGGGACGTTGTATAAACAAAGAGCAATAATTCTTGCATTTCTCCCGATTAATCCTTACCTTCGCAACTGAAGAGGAGCCATCTTTTTCATTGCAATTTTCTACCTGACAAAATGACATTGTACACCTTCGCAAGCCAAAGGTCTACACCCTCGAACAGCGACACTGTACAACCTCGAACCCTAAGGGTCTACATCCTCAACCTCTCCTTCCCTGTTTCTGTCTCTTACTAAAATAGGTTTGGCCGGTCAGGAAGCCTGACTTTGCAATTCATTGTTGCATACCTACGGTATGCTCCTGCAATACATAGAAACGCTAACATTAGATGGCAGAAAAGTTAAAAAGCAACGAAGAATATGTATTGTTAGTTTAAAGTCTAAGTTGGTGGTTTTTATTAACTTGGGCTTTCAGCCCGTCAAAACATTCTGTAGGAATGAAAGCTCGGTAGAAAAAGAAATGTTTTCCTGGTTTTGGCATATCGTAGATATGCTACATTATCGTTGCATACCTGACGGCATGCCCCTGTGCAATACATAATCTGCTTTTTCTACCGAGCTTTAATCCCTACGGGATGCAACTACATCGTCATGTCCATTTCTTGTATCTTGCAACTATTCTTTGTACTTTTGCGTTGAATAATCTAAAACAATATGCCGAAGACACTGAAGCTGGTTGAGAACGACCCCTGGTTGAAACCTTATGAGAAGGCGATAGAAGGGCGACACCAATATGCGCTGGATAAGGAGAAGGAGTTGACCCGCAATGGGGCGATTAGTCTTGGCGATTTTGCTTCGGGTTATCTCTATTTCGGTCTACACTTCAACAACGGCAAATGGGTGTTCAGGGAATGGGCGCCTCACGCTTCGGCCATCTACCTGATTGGCGACTTCAACGGTTGGCAGGAAGATGAGCGATTCAAACTCATCAAGGCCGAAGACGGCGTATGGGAGATTCACCTGCCCGGAGACGCCATTCATCATGGCGACCACTACAAATTGAAGATGTTCTGGGAGGGCGGCTCGGATGAGCGCATCCCGGCTTGGACGCGTCGCGTGGTACAAGACCCGCAGACTTACATCTTCAGCGCACAGGTGTGGCACCCTGAACAGCCTTATGCATTTAAGCATAAATCATTCAAGCCCAATACTTCTCCCTTGCTTATCTACGAATGCCATATCGGCATGGCCACAAGCGAGAATAAGGTGGGGACATACAAGGAGTTTACCCAAAACATCCTCCCCCGAATAAAGGCCGACGGATACAACTGCATCCAAATCATGGCCATTCAGGAGCATCCTTACTACGGTTCCTTTGGCTACCACGTATCGAGTTTCTTTGCGGCGTCCTCACGGTTTGGAACGCCCGACGAACTAAAGGAACTGATTGATACGGCTCATGGTATGGGCATGGCGGTGATTATGGATATTGTGCACTCACACGCCGTAAAGAACGAACAGGAGGGCTTGGGACGCTTCGACGGCAATTACGACCTCTATTTCCATACGGGCAAACGACGCGAGCATCCCGCTTGGGACTCGCTGTTGTTCGATTACGGGAAGAACGAAGTACTGCACTTTCTGCTCTCCAACTGCAAGTTTTGGTTGGACGAATATAAGTTTGACGGCTTCCGTTTCGATGGCGTGACGTCTATGATATATTACAGCCACGGCTTGGGCGAGGCGTTCAGCAACTACGGCGATTACTATAATGGTAATGAGGATATTGACGCGATATGCTATCTTACCCTAGCCAATAAACTTATTCATCAATCACATCCTAAAGCCATCACTATCGCGGAGGAAGTGAGCGGGATGCCCGGCTTGGGCGTGCCGGTGGAGTGGGGGGGCTATGGCTTCGATTATCGCATGGCGATGAATATTCCCGACTATTGGATTAAACTGATAAAGGAGAAGAAAGACCAGGATTGGCATCCTTCGGGCATTTGGTGGGAGACCACCAACCGCCGCGCCGACGAGAAGACCATCTCGTATGCCGAGAGCCACGACCAGGCTTTGGTGGGCGATAAGACCATCTTCTTCCGACTGGTCGACTCGGAGATGTATTGGCGCATGAGCGTGAACGACCAAAGTATTATCGTCGATCGGGGTATGGCCTTGCACAAGATGATTCGTTTGGTGACGGCTTCCACCATCAACGGCGGCTACCTCAACTTTATGGGGAATGAGTTCGGCCATCCCGAGTGGATTGATTTTCCTCGCGAAGGCAACGGCTGGTCGTACAAATACGCCCGCAGACAATGGGATTTGGTCGACCGACAAGACCTGAAGTACCACTGCCTCGGCGACTTCGACAAGGCGATGATTCACTTGATTGGTGGGATAAAAGACTTTCAGAAAACGGCTATCCATAAGATATGGGACAACGACAAAGATCAGATACTTGCTTTCCAAAGAGAGAATTACATCTTTGTCTTCAACTTCAACCCCGTGAAGTCTTTCGACGGCTACGGCTTGTTGGTTCCCGAGGGGAAGTACAGCATCATCCTCAATACCGATGACCCGGCTTTCGGAGGCTTCGGCATGGTAGACAACGCCATACCGCACTTCACTATGCCGGATCCGCTTTATGCCAAACAAGGCAAGGGCCGGCTGATGCTGTATTTGCCGGCAAGAACAGCATTTGTGTTGCGCACCTCCCCCCAGCCCCCCCTCCCAAGGAGGGGGAGTGCGCGAAGCAATGATAAAGAGATGAAACAAAATAATTAATATA
>DAIREI010000055.1:0-7552 GCA_036795675.1 Bacteroidales bacterium | reverse complement strand
TCAATAAAAATAGCTCCTTCTTTGTTGTCGGCCGACTTCCTTCATCTCGAGCAAGATATAGATATGATTAATCGGAGTGAAGCCGATTGGTTTCATCTCGACGTAATGGACGGCGTATTTGTCCCCAATATCTCTTATGGCTTTCCGGTAATCGACCGCCTGAAAGAGAAGGTGTTGAAGCCGATGGATGCCCACCTGATGATTGTGAACCCCGAGCAATACATCACCCGTTTTCGCGATGCGAGGATAAGCATATTCAGCGTGCATTACGAAGCCTGCACCCACCTGAACGCCACGGTGATGAAGATAAAGGAGGCGGGAATGCAAGCCGGCGTAGCGTTAAATCCACATACTCCCGTCGAGCTGTTGACGGATATTCTCGACGAATTGGACATGGTACTGATTATGTCGGTCAACCCCGGCTTTGGCGGACAGCAATTTATTCCACAAACAGTTAATAAAGTACAGCGCTTAAGAAAGATGATAGACGAACGAGGCCTCTCCACCCTTATCGAGGTGGACGGCGGCATCAACTTCGACACGGCCAAGGCAGTTGTCGCCGCCGGAGCCGATGTGCTGGTAGCGGGAAACTTTATCTTTAAGGCGCAAGACCCAATGGAAACGATTAGAGAGTTAAGAACTAAGAACTAAGAGTGAAGAATTAAAATCCAAAACCAACTATTACTAAACTAAAATAATTATGACTATGAAGAAGAAATCTCCATTAAGAGATAAGAGTTATGCGTTTGCAATAGAAATTGTAAGGATAGTTCGTTATTTAAGAGAAGAAAAGAAAGAATATGTTTTATCAAAACAATTATTGGGAAGCGGAACTGCTATTGGCGCTTTGACGATGGAAGCCGAATATGCTCAAAGCAAAGCAGACTTTATTAATAAACTGAATATTGCTCTTAAAGAAGGTAATGAAACCTTGTATTGGCTACGCTTATTGCATGATACAGATTATTTGTCGCATGAGCAATTTGAAGATTTATTCCAACACTGTAATGAACTCGTATCAATGCTTGTTTCTTCCATTAAAACACTAAAATCAAGCAACTGATCACTAAATTCTTAACTCTTAGTTCTTAGTTCTTAACTCTTAGTTCTTAACTCTTAGTTCTTAACTATGCTAAAACCTTTCCGCCGGGCGCCTTTGCTGCGTCCTGCTTTGTTCTTGATAGCGGGAATCATCACCCAATACTACCACGATGTTTATCGGGTTTTGCCGGTGTTGCTGTTGCTTTCTTTGGTGTTCTTTTCTTGCGCATTTATCCCTTATTTCAATCAACGATATAGCTTTAGATGGCTGTTTGGTGCGGGCTTGCTATTGCTCTGTTTTGCAGTGGGTTCACTTTCTACCCGCAAGGCTTGGGCAGCGTCGGAGTGGCCTGTGGCGGATGAATTGCATGCTTATCGGGCAAGGATTACGGACGAGCCGGTATTGAAGCCCAAGACCTATCAATGCAAGCTTGAAATACTATCGGCCGATTCGCTCATCTGTGAGCAGGTGCAGGGTAGGAGGGTGATTGCTTACCTGCCTATCGACGAGCGAAGCGGCACACTTACGGCAGGCGATGCCATTATCATGAAAGCGACTCTAAGTAAGCCGACGCCCCTTCTCGATGCCGACTTCGATTATCCGCTCTATTTACGCAAGCAGAAACAGGCAGCTACGGGTTTTGTAAGGGCGGGCGATTGGCAGCTGACAGACATTCCCATCCCTTGGAGTGAGATTGTCCAATACAAAGCCTTGGAAGTAAGACGTGTGCTGTTAACCCGGCTTCGAGGCATGTTGACCGATGACCGGCATTACGCGGTAGCAGCCGCCTTGGTGTTCGGCTACAAGAGCGAGTTGGATAAGGACTTGAAGCAACGTTTTGCCAACACCGGAGCCGGACATATTTTGGCCGTATCGGGCTTGCACTTCAATATCTTGTTTGGGATGTTGTTCTTCTTTTTCTCTTTCCTCGACGGAGGGCGGCGACGAAGGTTGCTGCGCTTGCTGCTGGTGCTGCCCCTCATCTGGGGCTTTGCTTTCCTTACGGGCTTTTCGCCGTCGGTCAATCGGGCGGCATGGATGATGACGATATGGATTGTGGGTCATACCTTCTTCTTTCGGACGTTTACCCTCAATACCATAGCCATAGCCGCGTTGTTTATGCTGCTGTACAATCCGCTCTATCTCTTCAATGTGAGCTTTCAGTTGAGTTTTATGGCGGTTATCGCTATCGTATTGTTTTATCCCCGGTTGAGGAGTATTCTTCGTCCCCGGAATAAGTTATTGGTCTATAGTTGGGAGATGGTATGCGTGTCTACGGCGGCACAAATTGGCGTCCTGCCTTTGGCGGTATATTATTTCCATCAGCTTCCGTTGATCTTTTTAGTAACCAATCTCCTGATTATTCCTTTGGCTACCTTGCTGCTCTATCTTATTCCTTTCTCGCTGTTGCTTTCGTTCGCTGTGGGTTGGGAGATAGCTTCGCCGATGGATGCTCTTATGCGTTTGTTTCTTAATACGATAGAGTGGCTGGATAGTATTCCGCAGGCATCATTTTCCGGGATTTATATCGATGCAGTTCAAACTTTATTGCTCTATTTATGTTTAATATCAATGGCCTTGTTGTGGGTTAAAAAACGGGTAGTTTGGTTGTATACGCTGCTTGTTTTTGTTTTAATGTTAGGATTGTATTACTTTTGTTAAAAATTTTATCATGCTGAATAAGGTAATAAAGGAGTCGCTCATCCAAGATGCGAAGAAGTTAATCGATAAATACGAGAAAATGGTTATCCTCACCCATGTGTCGCCCGACGGCGATGCGCTGGGTTCTTCGCTGGGCTTGTCTTTCTTCCTCACGGAATTGGGTAACTCGGTGAATGTAGTCGTTCCCAACGACTTTCCTCCTTTTCTGGCTTGGATGCCCGGTGCGAAAGACATTGTGGTGGCGAGCAAGAAGCCCGCTTTGGCTGCCGAGGTGATAGAAGGTGCCGAACTCATCTTCTGTCTTGACTTCAACACGCTTCCCCGCATTGCCCAATTGCAGCCTTTGGTGGAGCAATCGGAAGCCAAGAAGATACTTATCGACCATCACCTCGACCCTGACGATATATTCGACGTAACCATCTCTTATCCAGAAATATCATCTACAAGCGAACTTATCTTCCGCTTCATCTGCCGACAGGGTTTGTACCACTTGGTTACCGAGCCTTGCGCCGAGTGCATCTATACCGGCATGATGACCGACACGGGCGCTTTTACCTTCAACTCCAACAGTCCCTATATCTATTACATCATCAGCGAGTTGCTGAAGAAGGGAATAGACAAAGACGCCATCTACTCGAAGGTGTATAACACCTACACCGAGTCGCGTGTGCGGCTGCAAGGTTACCTGCTCTACGAAAAACTGAAGATATATAAGGAATACGGCACCGCCCTGATGACGCTCACCAACAGCGAGAAGAACAAATTCGGCTGGAAGAAGGGCGACACCGAAGGCTTTGTGAATATACCGCTTACCATAGAGGAGGTAATATTCTCGGCCTTCATCCGCGAAGATGAGAAAGATATGGTGCGCATCTCGTTCCGCTCGAAAGGCGATTTCCCTACCAACGAGTTTGCCGCTAAAGTGTACGGTGGCGGCGGGCACCTCAATGCCTCGGGCGGCGAGTTTTACGGCAAGATAGTGGATGCGGTAAAGTTGTTTGAAGAAGCATTGCCCGGCTTCATGGAAGAGTTGACATAACACGATTTGAATATCTAATAATATGAATATACTAACTAATTGAACTAAAATGAAAAAAAAGATTTTATCCCGAATGAGCGGAGTAGCATCCTTATTGCTGGCCGCCATGGTTTATTTGTCGTCATGTACGCCCGAAATGCCGGCGATGAGTGTGATTCCGAAAGACGCCATAGCGGTAGTAGACATCAATGTAGCTTCGCTGGCAAAGAAAGTGAAAAAGGCCGACATTGAAGACCTGAAGTCGTACAGGATGATTAAGAAAGAGTTACGCTCCGAAAGCAAAGAATTAGCGCGTTTGTTCGACGAATTGACAGAAAACCCGGCTTCAACGGGACTTAATTTGCACAGCGACCTCTTTATCTTCGTTATAAGCGATGGTGATAATGACATCAATGCCTGCTTCTCGGCACAGTTGAATAACAAGAAGAAGTTCGAAGACTTTATTACGGACTTATTCGATGGAATCAATGACGATTTTACTATCCGTACGAAAGATAATATCTCTATCGCCTACCTCGACGATAAACCCATTCTGGCCTGGGACAAGCAGAAAGCGCTTTGTATGACCGGCACACGCTGGAGTGACGAAGATGAAACGGAAAGGACATTGAAAAAGATGATGACCTTAGATTCTAATCAGTCTATCCTTTCCAATCGTTCCTTCAAAGACTTCTATCGCAACAAGAAAGACGTGAATATGTGGCTTTCATTTGATGTAATTGACGATTTGGCCGGCTATATGTTCCGCTACATGTATGGCGGTTTGCCTTATGATATATCGGATTCTTACCTCCATTCATTCCTTAGTTTCGAGAAGAACAAGATCGTTCTTTCGGGCAAGTATGTTCCGAATGAGAAAATAGAGAAAATGCTGAAAAAGTATGACCTGGAAGGTAAATTTAACAATAATGTACTCCAATACCTTCCAAAAGAAAGTATGGCGTTGATGGGAGGATCTACCAAGGTGGAAAATTATTACCGGATGATGATGGACGAATACAGTGAGTTAAGCGATATTATCGAGGAATTGGAAAAAGAGATTGATATAGAGTTGAAAGAATTAGTCAACACTTTCAAAGGTACTTTCGCGGCAAGCCTTCATGGTTTTATCAGTAAAGAAGTAGAATACATGGGCTGGGGCTATCTTTTCAACGAGAATGATGTGACCGAACATACGGTAAAGCCTATCAATTCGTACGATTTAAGCGACTTAAGTTTCAGCGATATAGAAAAGCTGAACAATGGCGAAACGGTGAAGGTAGACAAGTATTATTACGATGAGATTAGCCTGAATATTAAAAAAGCGATTGAGAAAGGCTATAACTTCGAGCAGGCAATGAAGACGTAGATGTAGACTGGTACGCCGACGGATGGGATTATACGAAAAATGTGCCGATGAAGAAAGAAAGCACCATCCCGCTCTTTACGATGGTAGGCGACCTCTCGGGCGATGAATACTTAGTGAAGCTTCTCGAACTGGAAGGCGCCGACCAAATATTGGAAAAGAACGGAGATTATTATGTGATTAAAGACATAGAAGTTCCGTTTTACCTGGCCTTCAACAAAGGAATATTTATCTTTACTACCGACGAAAACAGCATTACGGCATTCAGAGCGGGCGGATACAAAGAAAACTTGTCTTCAAGCCCTTTGGCAAAGAACTTGCACAACAACATGTTCTATGCTTATATGACGCTCAATTACGAAGATTATCCCCCGTTTGTGAAAGACTTGGTAAACGAAGAACGAGAAGCCAAACGCGCGGTGCAGATACTGGATGATTTCTTTAGCAATATGGAAATCAACTCTACGATGTACCAAGGCGAATTTGTTGTCAATACCGCCAACGAAGAAGGGAACTCGCTTACCGGATTGTTGCTGATGATTGACAAACTGGTTATGATGTTCAACTAAGATGAATATCGAACTGAAGCATATAAAACCAATCTACATGTCGGAGGAAGAAATAGCTTCCTCCGATATTTATTTGCAACCGCAGGTGCTGTTCAAGCAAGGAAAGAAGTATCTGGTAAATGCCTCGTCGGGGAAGGGTAAAACATCGCTGCTGAACTTTATCTATGGTAGCAATGCCAATTTCGACGGGAGTATTCTCTATCATACTTCGTACAAGCACAAGAGCGCTTTCGACTTGAGGAAGACGAAGCTAAGCTATATCTTTCAAGATTTGAAACTCTTTGCCGAGCTTACTTTGATGGAAAATATCGTGCTTAAAAACTCGCTCACCAATTACAAAAGCGGGGAAGAGATTGAGGCTTGGATTGAGTCGGTGGGACTAACCTACAAAAAAGATGCTCCCGTAAAGACCCTCTCGTTGGGGCAAAGGCAGCGGGTGGCTGTATTAAGGGCCTTGTGCCAACCCTTCGATTTCTTGTTGCTCGACGAACCTTTCAGTCATCTCGACGAGAAGAATACGGAACTATTGGTTACCATTATCAATCGGGAAGTGGATAAACAGCAGGCCGGGCTGATTCTTACCTCGCTTGGCAACGAGCGGCCGCTGTTTGATTACGATACCTCATTAAACCTCTGACTTATGCTTGCTAAACTACAAAGAAAGACACTCCCTTATGCCCAAATCGCGGCCTATTTGTTTACCCTCTTTATCGGTGCGGCAATTATCTTGATTACGTTACAGTTCTATGCCGATATGAAGCCTTTGTTGGTCGGCGAGTCGGATGTCTTCAAGAATAATGCGGTGGTGTTGAATAAAAACATTTCCTTACTGAAAACCTTGAATAAAGACCGTATCTACTTTTCAGACGATGAGATAAAAGCAATCGCCGACAACGACTTCGTGAAAGAGACCGCCCGCTTCCATACCGCCGGATTCGAGATAAGCGCCTACATCGCTATCCCCCGTTCCGATCAAATGGTAGGTACCAATCTTTTCTTCGAGAGCGTGCCCGACAAATACCTCGACATCAGACCCGACGATTGGGTGTGGGAAGAAGAATCGGGCTTTATTCCCATCATCGTCCCCGAAAGCTACCTCAACCTCTACAACTTCGGCTTTGCCGAAAGCCAAGGCCTGCCCGTAATCTCCGAAGGAATGATTTCCCGTATCGGATTTAATCTCGTTCTGGAAGGGAATAATAAGGAAGACGAATACAGGGGTCGCATCGTGGGGCTTTCCAACAAGATTAACTCCATCCTTGTGCCGGAAGATTTCTTGCTTTGGGCCAACGACCGATACGGTACGGGCAATCCCGAAAAAACCACCCGCCTCTTGGTGGAGTTTACCGACCCGGGCGACGAACGCATTGCCCCTTTTCTTACAGAGAATAATTATTCGGTAAACAAGCAGGAGCTGGAACAAGGCAAACTGCTCTTCTTCTTCCGGAGCGCCTTGCTCTTTGTCGGCTTTATTGCGTTGATTATTATCCTGCTCTCATCGGGCTTTATCTTATTGAGCATTAACTTAATCACACAGAAGAACCAAGAATTGATACTCAACCTGTACAATATCGGCTATTCGCCCATTCGTATTGCAAGGTTCTATCAGGCGGCAGTATCGGTTATTACGGCGCTCTCGATAGGCGGAGCCGCCATAGCGGCTTACTTTGTAAGGAAGGGTTATACCGAGCAATTCAAGAACCTGTTCGAGGCCGATATACAACCGGCTTACTTTTGGGCGGCTGCCGCCGTCCTGCTCCTCGTGCTATTGGTATCGTACAATGTTTTGTTGCTTAATAATATCCGTAAAATAACGCGGTCGCGATTCTCATAAATAATGCAGGGCAAACGCATGAAAAAAAGTTATATAGTGTCCATCCCCATCATTTCAATGA
>DAIREI010000054.1:0-7576 GCA_036795675.1 Bacteroidales bacterium | reverse complement strand
CTGTCAGTTTGCAGGTTTATTGCTCCGTTGTCCTTGAAAAGAAAAAAGCCCCGACTTTCTCAAGTCGGGACTTAGTAAAAAAGAGAGTATCAGATTTTTAATCTGTATTTAAGGCATCTCGGCTGAATCAAGGATAGAATATCACCCTGAAACCGAGGCTGGCGTCAACGCTGTTGGCGCTTGCATTACCCCGGGAAGCCGAGCGGCAATACATGGCATAGGCAGACCAGAAGCTGCCGCGTATTACTTGCATACTACCCGCAGTTGAAAGCGGATCGGTAGCATCCAAATCGAGATAATTGTCATTTACGTTCCATTGGTCCAGACACCATTCGTTCACATTCCCGTGCATGTCGTAAAGACCGTAGCTGTTGGCATAATCAGAATAGTAGCCTACAGGAGTTGTAGATTGTTTATACAGATCGATGGCAGATTCGTCTTCATACCAGCCCGGTGTCTCGCCATCCAAGTCATAAGGAGCCGAAGTGTAAAAGTTGGCCATGTCGCCGGTCAGCTTCCTGCCTGTGCCTATGCCGAAAGGAAGCGTATTGGTTTCTGTAGCTTTATTGGCGTAGTCGCCACGGCAGGCGTATTCCCATTGCGCCTCGGTGGGCAGGCTGCCGCCTATCCAGTTGGCATAGGCTACGGCGCCATACCACGATACCCAGGTCATGGGGCTGTCTTCTTTGCCTGGGGCGGGAGTCCAAGTTGAGGTGGCTTCGTCCCAGTTCAGCCCTGTGTCGTTGAGATAAGGACCGTCGCTTGAGTAGATAAAATCTTGCTTTTCATCAGTAACCGCTTCGCCATTTTTGTTGTATGTGACTTTGCCTGCGGCTATCCAGTAGCCGGATACTTCATAAACCTCTATCTCTGTAGAATTAAGAAACTCGGCATACTGTGCATTAGTAACCTGATACTTGCCCATATGGAAATCTTTGGTCAATGTTACGGGGTGCTGTGTCTCCATCGGATGACGGTTAGGCTCACTTTCAGGGCTTCCCATCATAAAGCTTCCGGCAGGGATAAAGACAGTCTCGACAGGATAGGCCACTGTTACTTCGCAAGTTGCCGCTTTGGATCCTGACGCAGCAGCAATGACTGTCACTCCGGGAGCAACGGCAACAACCAATCCCTCTTCGCTTACTGTTGCCGCATCGGGATTGCTGCTTGTCCAGGTTATCGTTTTGTTTTCGGCATCATCGGGAGTTACAGTAGCAGTAAGCTGCATGCTTTCGCCCGGCAGCAGTTGTAGTGTGGTTTCATCGAGTGATACATTAGATACTTCGATGGGATCGTCGTCAGAACATCCGGCCAGTAGTGCTGCCGACAGAATAAGTGACATGAACAAATACTTTTTCATTTTTTTTATCAATTAATTATTATTGTTATTATTGCCTATTCTTATAGGCGTTTAGTTTGATTGTTGGGTTTGAAATGAATGTTTATTTTACATATCTTCGCATACGCAACGGACAGTAAAACCGTAGTATTGAAGATTGAGGCCAATATCTACATAGCCATTGAGAAACATCAATGCCATTGCATTGATTCGCCAATCGTTGTTTGCTTCAGGAGAAGCAGACCAATAGAATCCGAAGTCGCCTTCTCCCCATCGTGCACCGTTGCTATATTCGCGGCGGCCGGCGGCAGGGAAGAAGATTGAAGCACCCGTTTCTTTATCCGTATATTTGAGCCCGCCTACGCCGTTAATGCTCGCCCATTCTTCATCCACATTAGTTGCATCGCGCAGGCTTACCAGCTCTTCCATGGTTGCTACGCGCCAGCCTTCGGGACAAGGGTCGTTGGCTTTTTCCCAAATATCGCTTTCTGCAGCAGTGGCATTCCACTCGGGTATATCACCGCTTGCTGGCCAGGCATCAATCCTATTCCATTGGTAGAACATACCGAAATCTTCTATATTAGAAGTAAAAGCACCTGCCTCGGCAACGTTATACTCCGACCAAACTACACCATTGATGAGTATGCCTTTGTATGGCGCCTTAACAAATTCTGCCTCAATCGAGATATTCGAAGCAGGCATGGTGAATGTTGCAGGGTTGCTCTCGGCCTCGGGTAAAAAGGTTACTGAAGTGCTTTCTACCACCCATTGCGCAAACAAAAAACCTTCGTCTGGGGTGGCGGTCAGGGTCACTGTTTCGCCTTCGAAGGCTTCTGCTCTGTCTGCCGCGGCCGTACCGTTCGCACCGGCCGTAACTGTAATAGAATAAACTGCTTGTTCATCGTCATCGTTGCATGCAACAAATAGAAATAGTGCCGCAAGGATGGTAATAAATAGTTTTGTTTTCATGAGTTCATTTAATTGTTATAAGATTCAATTTTAGTCATTATTTAGTTATGATGCAACAAGGAGGGTGTACCCCTAAAGTTTTCGGATAACCGGCGACTCTTTGGCACACCCTTCTATTGTATTAATTATATTCTACAAGCCTTTATAACTTAATAACCTTTGTGGTTTGCATTCCTTTATCCGTTTCCAACCTCACATAGTAAATACCTGAGGGCAGCTCTGAGATATCCACACTGATTTCGCCTTGCATAGCGATTTGGTTAGATTCTCCATGTACAGCCCGGCCATAGGCATCATACACAGTTATCTTATTAATATCTAATCCGTTATTGGCAATTCGCAACTGTCCGTTTGTCGGATTGGGATAAATGCGCATATCCAATGCGGCGATGTCGGCGATGCCTGTACCTTCTACTTTGAAAGGCATAATCACTTGAGCACGCTGAAAGGCATATGCAATTGCTTCATCGTTGGCCAGCGTTACTTCGTAATTGCCCTCGGCAAGGAAGGTAAGCGTCTCGGCAGCGTAATCCAGGCTGTAATCAACACCTTCCACGGCATTGTCTTCCCCTTTCTTCACTGCGATGTCGGTTTCAAATCCTCCAAGCACCATCTCTCCTGCCAAACTAACAGCACCGAAAGCTTCGGCTGCTTGCTCCAGATGGGTCTGCCTGCCAGGAATAACTGTATTCCCTTCGGTCTCCATCAATTGAGATCCGGTATACAAATCAGACAAAGGCAGTCGGTTGTTGAAATAATGCAACGCCGTCAACGACGGGTTGCTGCTTATATCAATCCTGTTCAGCTCATTGTTGTAGATATGCAAGACGCTTAAAGCGGTATTCTTACTCAAATCCAATTCGCTCAGGCTGTTGGATGTGCAATACAGATGCGTAAGCGACGTATTGCTGGTTATATCCAATGTGCTTATTCCATTGTCGTCGCAGAACAGTTGTTTCAACACCGTATTCTCGCTTACATCCAGATTGCTGACCGAGTTATAGCTGAGGCTCAAGAAAGTAAGCGCCGTGCAATTGCTGACATCCAATGCCGTCAACTCGTTCATGTCGCAAATCAGCTCGAGCAGTGCGGTATTGTTAGCCACATCTAGTTCGCTTAGGCTATTGCCGTTGCAGAATAGGCCGGTCAATGCCGTGCAACTGCTTACATCCAATGATTCCAGCTGATTGAACGAGCAATCGAAGTTGCTCAGCACCGTACAGTTCGTCACATCCAAATCGGCAAGGCTGTTCTCGTGGCAATAGAGCTCAGTTAGCTTGGTATTGTTGGTCAGATCCAATTCGGTCAGTTGGTTGCGGTAGCAGCTCAAGCCTTCCAGACTTTCGCAGGCGCTCACATCCAGTGCAGACACTTGCTTGTTGAAGATGGCCAAGCCTGTAATCTCACAATCGCCAGCCACAGAGATAACCACGGTGTAGTCTTCTGTATCGCCATAAGATTCCGGCTGTGCAACCACCTGCCCTTCAGGGCCTTCGCCCGTATGGGTAGTCGTTTGTCCGCCACCCCAATTGATAGAAAACATCTCCCCTTCGGTAGCTGCTATCGAGAAGCTCTTAGCTATGAAAGCATTCCCTCTCCAAGTGAAGGAGATTGCTTCTGTCATCGGCATGGGATCCACATCATATTCGGCAATCACCATGGCAGGATAATCAGAAGTAGATATGATAGCTTCGTTTGTCATGGTTACCTTGTAATTGCCTTCGCCCAAGAAGATAATGATACCATCAGACGAGGTATAGTCTTCGCCGGCTACTGCAGGCGAGCTGTCCTTTTCTACCTCGAATACCGTATAGATGCCGCCGAACTCATTCTGTGCAGAGAAATCGACTTCTTCGCCTGCCGTGGCGGTCTGCGGCACCAGGGTTTGCGTACCCAACTTTTTCGAACTTGAGGCGGCCGTTTCCGATACGGCATACAATTCGGAGAGCTGGAGGCGGTTGTTGTAACATGCCAGCGAAAACAGCGAAGGACAATCGCTTACATCGAGCGTAGTCATCTTATTGTTGTAGGCATTGATAGTGGTCACCGCTGTGAGGCTGCTGGCATCCAATCCTACCAACTCGTTGTTGTTGCAATCGAACAACTTAAGCGAGGTGCAGCCATCAACAAGCAAGGTTTCCAGCAGGTTGTTGTTGCACCAGAGGGTAGTCATTGCCGAGAGTCCGCTTGCATCCAATTCGGTCAATTGATTGCTTCCGCATTTTATTTCCAGCAGCGAGCTACAGCCGCTCACTTTCAGATCGGCAAGTTCGTTGGTGTAGCAGTGCAGGTTCTTCAGATCGGCAAAGCCTGTTACGTCTATCGAAGTCAAGTTGTTGCTGAAGCAATACAAGTTCTTCAAGGCAGTCAGCCCGCTCAGATCCAGCTCCGTCAATTCATTTGTTGAGCAATAAATATCGGTTATTGCGGTCAATCCGCTCAGATCCAACTTGGCCAGCTTGTTGTCTGCGCAACCTATGAAGGTTAATGCTTTGGCTTCGCTAAGATCAATGCTCGTCATCCCCGCATTCCAGATATCGATGCTGGTGATCTGGCTGCTCTCGGAAGCTGAGATAAACTTAACGTTGTAGGTGCCGGCAGCAGTGTAGGAATGGCTTGTCATCTGCCAATAATCCTCTCCCTTTATCGTTTCGGTTGCAGAGCCGTCGCCCCAGTCAACGGTGAATTCGCCGCCTCCTGCCACTTGATACTCTACCGTTTTTGTTTCGCCTGCTGCGGCTTCCCAGGTCAAAGTGATCGCCACTTCTTTCTGCAAAGTGTTGGAGAATGCGGCGGGTGACAATATATCGTTCGTATAAACCGCTTTCACGGCATACTGGTAGACACCCAAATCGAGTGCTGACCATGCTTCGTCGGTATATTGTGCAGACGAGATTGCCGTAGGAGTCAGCAAGTCCCAAGAAGCTTCGTTAGCTTGGTCGGCTGGGTTCATGCGCCAGACCTTGAAGTTTTCCATAGAGCGTGTATCCTTCTCGGAAGCCAAAGCAGGAGGATTATCTACTACCGAGGCGGCATCTGTGGAAGAGAATACATTACCAACAGATTGATGAGAGATTCTATCCGACAATGTATTTGCATATCCGTAAGAGGTAGATTTATTCTCCGACGACAAGGCGTTCACCCTGATCATAAACAAGCCGGGATTGGACGGCGCTACCTCCGGGAATGGCGCCCAAATCACCCCTTCATTATACCAAGCCAAGTTATCGTTTGTGTAAGGCCCGGATTGGTCATAACCGACGTAGTTGGTTTCTCCTGATGTGTCCGGCCAATGAACCATGGCGTAGAATGCGCCATCGAAAGGCACGCTGGGCATCGGCACGTTTATCCAGCCGTTAGACGGAAGCATAAAACCGCCGCTCTGCGCTACCAGTTCTCCTTCTGCATCGAAAATATAGAGGTAGACCTGCCGGTCGTCTGTATTCATGAAGTTGCTCACCCCATAAACGTCTACGCTGGTTATCACCCCGATATCTTCGGTAGCATATAGATTCCCGAAGTTTGCCGTCAGATCGGAACTCATCGACCAGCCGCCTTCGAAGCTTCCGTCGTCGAGCGTGTAAGTGAATGGGAAAGCGTCGGCCGGGTTTACCCAGGTGATATCGACGCCTCCGTCGGCATTCTCTGCCGCCATCACATTGAACGGCGCATATACGTTATCTTCCAATATAACATTGATATCCTTATTTGCCGTTAAGTCGAATTCATCAGTGAAAGTTACCATCTTTATCTTAGAAACTGTGATGGAATAGCCGTCGGCTTCGTAGGCCTGAAAAGTGCAGATGCCGCTTGCCGACGTAGTTGCACTGTAGCCTTCGTATCCCACTATTTCCACCTCGGCATCTTCCACAGGCGACCCATCTACATTGGTCACTGTTATGGATAGCTGGTGCAAAGGTATTGCATCGATGGCTATATTCTTTTGCAAGTCCTCGCCTGCTGTTATCTCCAAGTCTTCTACCATATCAAAGTAGCCGTGCTTAGAAGCTGTGACAATGTATTCGCCTGCGGGGATGTGTGGGAAGCTGTATGTTCCGTCCACGGCGGTTGTTGTGTTCAGGTTGTGCGGTTCAAGCACCAGTTTCACGTCTTCCACCGGGTTGCCCGATGAAGTTACTGTGCCCGACATAGAACCGGGTGTCGACACGTCCATCAGCATCTTGATATTGGGTATCAAAGCGTAGGTGGTTCCCGTTTGCGTGCCGTCGAACTGCTCCGAGCCGCTGTAGGTGCGCGAGCGTACATTCGGCGTAGAGGATGTTATGCATCGTACGATGCCGTAGTAGTTCTCGCCTCTCGGCTTCTCCCACATAATGCTGAGGTTTCCGCCCTCGTAGACGAACGGCGTTTGAAAGTCGATAACCACATCGTTTACCCCTGTTGGAACTGATATGGATCCCTCGTACACCAGTACAAAATCATCGAGAGGCACCCAATTATTTGGAGTGGCCAGATTGCTGAGTGATGTATTAGCCATATAGATCTTGACATTGTCTCTAACCGATACCATCGAATCGAAACGATAGGTAAGCTGGGTAACCAAGCCACCATCTTCTTGATCTATATCGGAAGCCTGGTAAACGGTTTGCGAAGCTCCATGCGATGCCATGAAGTTGTGGGGTATCGCCCCCGAGCCAACATTACCGGTCCCTACCTCTATGGTTATCACGCCGGCAGGCACTATCAGCAATGCCAGCGGCTCGCTCTCATCGTTCCATGCTACTCCATCATCTGCTATTTCCACGCGGCCTTTTATATTGAGTGCGCCTATTTCTGCAAAGGTGTGGGAAAGGGCAACCGCCTTCATGTAGCCGGGGGCAAGGCTCTCTGCCACCAACTCTTGGGCCAGCACTTCGCCGTCTTCCGTTATCAGCTTCACTGTGTAGTTGCTTGCAGGGCCATCGCCGTTATTCCTCACGGTGACGGTATAGTTGTACGCCTTGCCTACCATGGGGTTGGTATCACCTTCTACGCTGAACGCCTGCATATCTACCTGGAGAAGGCCGGATGTTGGGCATATCTCGAAAATGAAGTTGTTGCGATAGTCTGCCATACCCGATGGATTGGCAGGGCTGTTCATATTGAATGGGTCGTTGTCGTTCTCATAGATCAAGCCCATATTATTCGAGCCTGTCGAGTGCCACAAAAAGCGCTCATTTCTGTTTTGGTAAACGCCGTCATCATTCAGAATGGCTACTACCAGCGAACTGCCTGTGTAGCGGAAAGGCACATCGAATGTGATGGTAA
>DAIREI010000053.1:0-7595 GCA_036795675.1 Bacteroidales bacterium | reverse complement strand
AGCGTTACGGTAGATACTTTATCTTTGCCGCACCCCGTAGTAAATATAAGGAGTAATAATAGGGGAATTAATAAATCTTTCGCTTGAAGAACCACAGCTCGTTGAAGGTGTAACTAAGTGTAATCTTAAAATACTTTTCATCAATCATACCAATACTCGACACGTCGGGTTTAATCATCGTGAAATCAAACGCCAAGTTGAGGAATGAACGCCTGTCATTAATAGGCAGGCCAAACCCCAGGGTAGCGCCGTATTCTTTGTATTGGTTTCCACCTACATTAATATAGGAATCGGAATAATAAGCCCCCGCACGGTAGCGGATGCGCTTGAAAAAGCTATGCGCTTGGTAATCGGGGATGTACTCTCCCCCCAGGCTTATCCTCATATTGTCCGACAAAGAGTCGGTCTTGTTGTAGAACCGGGCATCGCCCCATTGTTGCAACTGAAAGTCGGCGCCTACGGTGTAATGGTTTTTCTTGCTGAACGACAGCCCTACACCGATAGTTTGCGGCAGTTCGAAAATAGAATCGCGCGATACGGAATGCTCACTGCGCGAGGGGGAAGAATAGACGTGTTCGCCTTTTCTCACCGCTTCGCTTATCTCCATCCTGGGCGAATAGACGACGCCGATCACCAGCTCTTTGTTCTTGCCGATGGGCTGATGGTATTGAAGTCCCGCCTCTATCGTCCAAGCCGAAACCCGCAAGGTATCGGCCCATTGTATGGAACTGTGGGTGGTAGTATTATAAGTAACGGTCTTGGTATCGTTGAGGTCGCCAAACAGGTAGCCCACTTTCACGCCCAAGGCCAAGCGATCGAAGAAGCTGTATGACAGCGTACCGTACACCTTGCTAAGGCCTCCCGAACCGGTAAGGGTTTCTTGTGCCATCTCCGACTCTACCGACAGCGAGCGTACATCGCCGTATTTATAGCCTTTGTAAGACATGGGGGCCAGCCCGATACCCATTCCCAGCCTTTTAGCCAAGGGGAATTGCATGGCCATGTAATCTATGTTGCCGTTTATCTTGTTCGATTTGTTGGTTCCGTCGTCATACCAAGCCGCATGGCCGGTTACGCCCAAGTCGAACATGAACGTCATCGAGTCGACCGACGAGAAGGATGCGGGGTTGAGTGCGTTTATCATCTGCCCGTTGCGCAAGCCTATGCCTATGCCCCCCATGGCACGTTGAGCGCCGAACGACTGGTCGGCCAGTTTACCGTAACCATAGCGTGCATAAGGAGAATTGGTACTATTTTGAGCGAGAAGCGATGCAGGCGCAAGCAACAGTAAAGTTAAGAGGAAGCCTAATTTAATTTTATGCATATTGATACATTAATATTTCATTCAATCCTTTAAGGACTAAATTTCCGTCTGCAAAGATGTGGCTTTTTAATTTGTCTGCAAAATAAAAAGAATGGCCTCCTGTTAAAAAAGCCAAAACATTATGCTTTTTTTGATATTCTTCCACATAAGAATCCAACTCGCGTATCATACCCTGCACTACACCCGCCCTTATGGCCGTTTCCGTACTGTATCCGAGGGGGGGCACGTCGCCCTCTTCATTAAGCAGGGGCAGGTGGCTGGTGTAGTCGTGCAGCGAGCGGAAGCGGGTGGTCATTCCCGGCGATATATTCCCTCCTTCAAATAGGCCTTCGGCCGATACGAAGTCGTAAGTAACGGCTGTTCCCGCGTCTATTACCAGCAGATTGCGCCCGGGTTGGGCGGCATAAGCGCCTACTGCGGCGGCAATACGGTCTTTGCCCAAGGTGTGAGGCGTATCGTATTGGATGCGAATGGGTAAGGGAGTTTCATCGTCCAATACAATAAAGGAGTTGAGTTGGCGCTTGAGCCGATGGAGCAAAGAGGCGGGAAAATCACCCACGCAACACAGAATGCCCCTGCCGGGAGCGTAACGTTGCAGCACATCGGCCAGTTCTTCTTCGCCTATCGCCTTATAATGATAGGTGTACACCAAGTTCTTTTGGTCGAATACGGCTACTTTAACCGAAGTATTTCCCTGGTCGATAATGATGTTCATCTTTATATAAGGATGGATACAGGCTGCAAATATACGAAATATATCTGTATTGGCTCTGCCGATACGTTGTATTCTCTCTTATCGGAACAATAGGGGGTATCGGCGGAGCCAATAGGGCTTGCTACCCAAAACATTGCCTTTAACATCATGTTAACCATAGGTTAACACCGTGTTAACCCTATTGTCTCCGGCAGTATAAATAAGGCTTGTTATCGGCGAAGCCTAATCATTTGTATAATAACAAATAGGGCTATGGGTGTGATGGTGCTTCTATCATCGCCAAGAGATGCTTTTTTGAGGGAAAAAGACCCTATTTTAACGATTCGGGGGTTTTTCCGAGCCAATAAACCTTAATATTTTAACAAGCTGGCCGAGATGTTAAATACAGGGCTTAAAATTACTCTGCGTTAATCATTCTCAGGTAGTGCATGATGTGTTCTATCAATTCGTCTACCCGCGAGATTTCTTTCTCCAACTCCCAAACCTGCACTTGGGGATCGGGCAGCTCATCTTGAGGAGGCTCTTCCAATTCGGGCAGGTTAATGGCCATGTCGTAGGGCGAAGGCAGGCCCTTGTTATTGCCAATCTTCAGGTCGGCATTGGCCATCAGCACCAGGTACTCCATTATATAATTGCGGCCTATGGTAAGGTCGAACAACACATCGTACCGGTTGTTGGTGAGTTTCTTTATTGTATCTTTCAGCTTATTATCAAACCAGTTAGATACATCTTTCTCCGTGATGATGGTGTAGGCTGTTTTCAGGTAGTCGGCGCTGTCTTTCTTCTCTTTATAAGCGTAGGCTTCGGGGCTTTTCCCCTCGAAGATGAGTTGCTTGATAAACGCCGACACCAAGTCGAAATCGTTGGTATTGAAAAAGATAAGCACGGTTCGAA
Organism: Bacteroidales bacterium; assembly: GCA_036795675.1. Lineage (GTDB taxonomy): Bacteria > Bacteroidota > Bacteroidia > Bacteroidales > Azobacteroidaceae > Azobacteroides. Next base: position 4,662 of record DAIREI010000053.1, on the reverse strand, counting down.
TCTCGCTCAAATTACGAAACACCCTTTCGCGCTTGTCTTTCTTGTACAGTCTTTGTATCTTATTCTTAATAATCGGATTATCCATAGCGCTATCTGTTTAATCGAACAATCCCGCAGGCTTATCGCTTGCCTTATCGCCTATCAAGGCTAAAAAGTCTTGTTCCGATATGATTTTTATTCCCAATTTCTTTGCTTTCTCCAGCTTGGCCGGACCCATGTTCTCGCCGGCCAGTATGTAGTTGGTCTTGTTTGATACCGACCCCGTGTTCTTTCCGCCGTTCTTCTCTATCATCGTCTTATACTCGTCGCGCGAATGAAGCGCGAATACGCCGCTTATTACAAAGGTCTGGCCTTGCAGCAAATCGGTGCGGCCGGCCAACTCCTCGTGCGCCAACGCAAACTGCAAACCTTGGTCGCGCAAGCGTTGCACCAGCTTTTGGTTATCCTCGTCGGCGAAATAATCGATCACGCTATTGGCAATGCGGGGGCCAATTTCTTCTACCGAGGTCAATTGCCCCAAGTCGGCCGCCATCAACTTGTCAATATCGGGGAAGGCGAATGCCAGCCTGCGGGTTACGGTCTCGCCCACGTAGCGGATGCCCAAGGCATAGAGCACGCGGTCGTAAGCCACTTGCCTGGAGGTTTCGAGGCTGTCTAAATAGTTGTCGGCGCTCTTTTCGCCCCAGCGTTCCAGCCGTATGAGGTCTTTCTTCTTAATATCGTACAGGTCGGCCGGATTATGGATCAACCCGGCATTGTAGAATTGATTGACCGTTTCTTCGCCCGCATTGATATACATGGCCTTACGGCTGACGAAGTGTTCAATCATCCCCTTTATCTGGGGTTCGCATCCGGTGTGGTTGGGGCAATAGTGGGCAGCCTCGTTGGGGTCGCGCACCAGGGGCGTTGCGCAAGCGGGGCAGTTCTTGATAAAAAGCACTTTCTCACCCACCTCGGTGCGGGCTTCGTAGTCGACGCCCGTAATTTTGGGGATGATTTCCCCACCCTTTTCCACGTACACCATATCGCCGTAATGGAGGTCGATACTGTTGATGATATCTTCATTGTGCAATGAAGCGCGCTTCACCATCGTGCCCGACAAGTGCACGGGATGGAGGTTGGCTACGGGGGTAATGGTTCCCAGGCGGCCGACTGACCATTCGATGGACTCGAGACGTGTTTCTGCCGACTCGGCCTTAAACTTGTAGGCTACTGCCCAGCGGGGCGATTTGGCCGTCCATCCCAGGTTGCGCTGCTGCCGTAGCGAGTTGATTTTGAGCACCACGCCATCGGTAGCCACGGGCAAACTATCCCGTTCTTTGTCCCAATGATGAATAAAGTCGAATACCTCGTCTATTGTTTGGCATTTCTTTATGGCATCGGAGACCTTAAAACCCCACGAGCGTGCCGCCTGCAGGTTCTCGTAGTGCCCGTCGGAAGGCAGGTCTTCTCCCAAGAGGTAATATAAATAGGAGTCGAGTTTGCGCGAGGCTACCACCTGCGCGTTCAGTGTCTTGAGTGTGCCTGCCGCCGCGTTGCGCGGGTTGGCAAAGGGGGCGTCGCCTATCTCTGCCCGCTCTTCGTTGAGTTTGCGGAATACGGCCCAGGGCAGCAACACTTCGCCCCGTATCTCGAACCGGGCGGGATAGCCTGTGCCGTGCAACTTTAAGGGAATGCTTTTTATGGTGCGGATGTTTACGGTTACATCGTCGCCCTTCACGCCGTCGCCCCGGGTAAGGGCGCGCGCAAGGCGGCCGTCTTCATAGATTAAAGAGATGGAAGAACCGTCGTATTTCAGCTCGCACACCACCTCGAAGTCTTCGTTGAGGGCGCGGGCGGTACGGTTGTAGAACTCACGAATTTCTTCTTCGGAGTAGGTATTGCTAAGCGAAAGCATGGGATAAGCGTGCTCTACCTGTACAAAGTTGGCGCTCAGGTCGCTGCCTACCCGTTGGGTGGGCGATGCGGGGTCGTGGTATTCGGGGTGCCCGGCCTCGAGTTTCTCCAGCTCCTTCAGCTTCTGGTCGAAGTCGAAGTCGCTTATCTCGGGCTTGGCCAATACATAATACTGATAGTTATACTTATCAATATCCCGCCTCAGTTGCTCAATTTTCTGCTTTATTTCTTCCATCTGAAAGTCTCAATTAATACTTGTACGTCACGGCTCAAATAGTCAAGCACGGGCGCAATCGAGTCGCGGTTAACTGCCGTATCGAAATATAACGCCCCCTTGAAAAAGGCTTTCTCCCTATCGGTAATATAGAACTGAACAGGCGATGCGGCATTGCCCTTCAGCGAATACACCAAGGCATAGACCGCCCTCTGCGGGTTCTCGTATTCCTCCTCGTTAAAAGCGTCGGCGCGTTGTATTTGATGCGAAAGCAAACGCAAGGCTTCTTCCTTCATCTGCGCTATGCCTGCCGTATCGGTGGGGGTATATCCGCAATAGAGCTGCGCATTGAATCGGGGGTAGCGGATGCTGAACCATTCGCCCGCCAGCGTATCTACAATAGGTTCTATCTCGGTATCGGCGGCCACCTCAAACACAAATTGGGCGTAGCTATTAAAGCAGGTATAATCCGGCTCTTCCAAGTCGAACCGGGGATAACCCGTAGGCTTGGGCGAAGTATCGGACGAACAGGCGCACAGCATCAGGGCGATGGCCGTTATCCAGATAGCCGGTTGAAGGGTCCTGCTTCTATTCATGAGCCGTAAATTGTATTTTCAAGATGCGCTTATCGTCCATCTCCAGTACCTTAAAGCTGTAATTATCGTAGTGTACGGTTTCGCCCTCTTCGGGGAAACCTTCCTTTATTTCCAGCACCAACCCGGCAAGGGAGTCTACCTCGTCGGTATGCTTGCCGAATGCCTTGGTATCTACTCCGGTGGCTTTGAAGAAGTCGTTGAGCAGCACTTTGGCATCGCAAATATAGTCACCCTCGGGTGTTTGTATGCACTTTTCGGCTTCATCTTCGTCGTATTCGTCGCTTATGTCGCCCACTATCTCTTCCAATATATCCTCCATGGTTACGATTCCCGATGTTCCTCCAAACTCGTCGACCACTACGGCCAAGTGTATTTTGTTGGTTCTGAACTCTTCGAGCAGGTCATCTACCTTCTTCGATTCGGGCACATAAAAGGCCGGTCGTATCAGCTTCTGCCAATGAAAGTCGTTGGTCTGATTCAGGTAAGGCAACAAGTCCTTTATATATAGGATGCCTTTTATCTCGTCTTGATTGTTCCCGTACACGGGAATGCGCGAGTAAGCCACCTTTACTATATAGTCTATTACCTCGTTAAACCCGGCCGAATAGCGCACGTAGGCAATGTCGGGGCGCGGGGTCATAATCTCCACCGCCGTTTTATTGTATAGCCCTATAATGCCTTGCAGCATCTCTTTCTCTTCGCTTAGCTCTTCGGATGTCAGTTCCAAGGCCTTCGACAGCTCGTCGACCGATACATCGTTGTTCCGTTTCTTCGAGCCGGTATTTAGCTTCACCGCCGACTTCAACATCAATGAAGAGAGCGGACGCGACAGGATTTCCAACACGTTGAGCAAGGGAGCCGAGCGCGAAATAAAGCGCACCGGCGACAGTTGGGCATACTTGGCGGGGATTATCTCGCAAAAGACAACGATAATGACCGCAAGCAGCAGCACTTCCCACAAGGTATTCCAATCGGTAAAACTAAACAGATTGAAGCGGAAGTTTCCTATATATACAGCCAATATGATAAGGGCTACATTGGCAAAAACATTCCACACCGTAACCGAAGCAATATAGCGGTCGGGGTCGGCGATTAGTCTCTCTGCTTTCTTATCGGGGATATAACTACCTTCTTCCGCATCGTTTCTATCGCTCCTATCGCCCGAAGCCAAGGTTCTGAAAGCCGCCCGCGAGCCTAAAAGGAAGCCGGAGAAGCCTAACAGCAGTACTAAAATAACGGTTAATAAATAAAACGAATCCAAAGTAGATATATTAAGTTAAACATCAGAATGGCAAGTCGTCGGCATCATCCTTAGGCAGCGGATACGCCGGAGCAGCCGGTTGTTGTGAGACAAAAGGGTTAGCGGGTTTTTCCATCCGCTGCTGCGGCACGTCCGACGCCGTAAATTGCGAGCCTGCCGGTTGCTCTTGATTGCGCGGCGTGAGCAGTTCCATGTTATCGCCCCATATTTCCGTCACATAGCGTTTGCTGCCGTCGGTAGCATCGTAAGTGCGGGTTTTTATCTTACCCTCTATATAAACCTTGGTGCCTTTGCGCACGTATTTCTCGGCTATCTCGGCCAATCCGCGCCAGAGTACAATATTGTGCCACTCCGTACGGTCGGGCACTTGTGTTCCGTTGGCTGCCGTATAGCCTCGTTCGGTAGTAGCCAGCGAGAAGTTGGCCACGGCTGCACCATTGTCAAAGTACTTCACCTCAGGGTCTTTACCCACGTTTCCTATCAGTATTACTTTATTTACAGACATAATATAATTATTTAGTTGAACAAGTGTTGTTAAGATTAATGGAACAAATTTACAAATAAAAATTGACATACAGGTAAAGGCCTTTTTAATTTACCATAGGAAATCCCGGCATAGGAAGCCATTTAAACCATCGTCTTGGCTTATTGTCTTAATTGTATCGCGGGTTTAACAAAAGAGATGGAAAGATATA
>DAIREI010000052.1:0-7608 GCA_036795675.1 Bacteroidales bacterium | reverse complement strand
TACTTTATCACGGAACGATGAAGATAGCAACGCGGTTCCAGTCATTTTCTGCGAACGGTTGTACAGTATCTCCGTAATGTTCGAGGATCAATCTGCTCTTTTCAACACCAAACTTGTCGCCCAATACCTTAGCAACAGCGTTAGCTCTCTTTTCAGATAACTTCATGTTGTATCTGGGGTTACCGGTGTTCTTGTCGGCGTAAGCAGCGATGCGCAATTTAGAATTCGGGTTTTCAAGCAGGTATTCAGCAGCCTTAGCCAAGCTCAACCATTGGTTGTCGCGAACTACATAGCTGTCGAGTGTGAAGAATACCGGAGTTAATTCGGTTTCTTTTTCTACAACTACAGGATCCGGGCACTTCGGGCATTCCACCGGAGGAGGACATACCACTTCGGGACGGTTGCGCAGTCTGTTGATTTCAGCATTCAATGCATCGATTTCGTTTTGATCATACAGAGGAGCCTTAATGAAGTGACGTAAGTTGAATCTGTAGGTGAAACCACCGGTAAGATTAAATACGCCGTCCATTGTTTGGTCATCACCTGTACGCCAGTCGAAGTTTTCGGGAAGCATTAAACCTTGAGCGTCAATAAAGAAGTCCCAACGGTCGTGCAAACGGAAGTTCAATTGCAAACCTCCTTTAATCATCATGTTGTTAATCGCAGTACGTTTTTCATCTTTATCTCCGAACGTGTGAGCATAACCAAGACCGGCATAAAGCACGGGATTGAAGAAAGCTTTAGGATTATAAGTAGTGAATAAGTTCTTCAGATTGAGCAGGAAGTCGAAAGAAGCACCGGCATAAGGAACTTGATATTGATAACCTGATCTGCCGTCTTCCAAAGTCATATATTCACCTTCTGATAGAAAGCGTTTATAGATTTCGGGGCCATGAGTGGCGTTGGCAAACTGATAAGCGCTTCCGCCTAATGTATAATTATCACCCACATACCAAGAAGCGGCGCTTCCTACATTGGAATTTTTGTCCCAAGTTACAAAACTGTTCAATTCGCCGTAAGTGGCATTCAAACGAAGTCCCCAAACAGGAGAGAACCATTTACCCAAAGAGAATTGGAACGAAGGAGCGCTGATTTGATCTCCAAAGTCCATTTTACGATTTTCTTCACTCAACAACATAGATGCGCCTGCACCTACAGAGATAAACCAGTTGTCGCCAGGTCTGTTAGCCAACCAAGTGGTTCTTACCCCCGTAGTAGTAGGATCAAGTGAACTATGCAAAGCATCTTCATAAGCAGCTTTTGCCTTTTCATCTCCCGGATACTGATTTTCTACAGCATTGGGATTTTGAGCTTGTACGCTTAGGCTAAAACCTAAAGCAAATACAAATGCAACTAATAATAGAATTCTTCTTTTCATGTCAATAAAAATTTGAATAAGTTATTGTTAATATTCTAATATGCCTAATTTATAACTAATCAACCTAAATTACGATGCAAAAATAAGTTATTTTTTTTAATATCTTTAATAACCACTACTTTTTTTATACTAAATGATGTTTTTTACGTCGAAAACACCGTATTTAATCCTTATTTTTCCACTTTAATCCGTATTCCGGCCGTGTGCGACACAAACTCCGCAGCGTACATGCACTGTATGGTAGCCGTGCCCGTAGAGTAATCGCCCATGGCGGTCACGTACACCGGATACTCGAATACATAAGTACCCTTAGCCAAATTGTCGAAGTAGAAATTGGTGGAGGCGTCCTTGCTGCTCTGATAATAGCCGGTGCCCTGCGCCCAACGGTAGCCCGATATTTGCTCTACCGGCTCGAAGCAGGCGGCTCGCATATCCTTCAACATCACGTATTCCATATCGCGGTCGTTGCGGACGGTAAGCCTTACGATTACTTTATCGCCTACCTTCAAGGGGCTGTCGCTTGTAATCGGAACCAGTGTCTTACCTGTAGAAGTTGTCTGTTCTACAAAGAAAACCTTCTCTACGTTCAGTCCGGTCTTGGCAACCGTTATCTTATCCAGGTCTTCGAAGTATTGCCAATAAACGCCCCCCCAAGCCGACCCTGCGTCTTGTTTGCTTACCGTGATAGTACCCATGGCAGGTGTAATAGCAGTGCCGTCGAATACTTCCTTTATATAACCTGTTCCTATTTCACCGCCTTCGGTTGAGACCTTTTTATTGCCCAGGCTTACATTTACTATGCCTTGACTGTCCAACCAATTGTTTCCCGTGCGAAGCAGAATGCCGACTGCGGAAGCCGTGGCAGGCGTGCTTTCCCACACTTGGGTTTGCTTTTGCTTCAGCAACCAGAGTTTCATCTCGTCCATCTCTTTCCCGGTAGAGCCTACTTCATTAAAGGCATCCATAATAAAAGTATGCACCGTGGTGGCGCTTTGGAAGATAAAGGTGTATGCATTGTTGTTTGCCCAATACATCCCCAAGTCATCTTTATTCACGGCATGCTCACGCAATGATTTCACCATGGCCTGAGCCGTTTTGGTGTTTCCGTTGCGTTGCATCAGCATGGCCATCAACGAGCGTTTATACAAGTTGGTATCCTTCGCCCAGTGTTTCTCTATAATAGTGGTATAGAAATCGACGGCTTCTTTTGTCTCATTCAACGGTGTTTTGTCGTAGAAACTGCGCATGTACAGGTATTCTAATTGATAGCCCGAGATAGACTGTGTGTCTCTCCACTTGGTGTTACGCTTCTTCATCTCATCGAAGTACTCCTTAAATTTCTTATCAACAAACCGTAAAGCCTGTGTCTGCATATCCGTAATGTCATTGTCTTGGGGCAGCACATCCATACGAGCCAAGTCGCCCAAGCTGTACAGCACATACTGCGTGATGGAAATGCTCGAGTTCATCCCCTTGAACCACGACCAACCGCCATCGCTCTTTTGCAAGGAACGAAGCTTATCAATAGCCGTCCGGTTCAGGTTGTTGTTGTGGTTAATATCGAACAGCAACCCCAGCCGTTGTTTTTGTTCCGTCTCGTCTTCGGCTTCCAGTACCCAAGGCGTTTCCTCGAGCAATACGGCCTTCAGTTCTTCATTGGTTTCTAAGTTGGATATCAGGGTTTCTTTGGTTCCGCCCTGTTTGTTCCAGGCTTCAATTATCTGCTTAATCTTCGGCGTACTGTCGGCAATGGATGTAGCCAAGTTATTGGCATAATAAGCATTGATCCAATCTATCACGTTCTCCGATTGGGGCGCTTGCATCGAAGGCAAGGCCTGCACGGCATACCAAACGGGATTGCCGGTCATCTCTACCGTCAGCCTGTAATTATCCAAAGTAGAAGAGGTATTGTTTATCAGCTTATCAAACTTGAAGGTTTTCGTTTGATTACCCCTTACATTCAACGGGAGACTTTCCGTCACCATCATACGGTTGGGCAAGACTGCGATAATATGCTGTTCGCCATCGCTGTAGGTTTCCGATGTGGCGACAATCTTTACGGCAGTCATATCCAATCCCGAAGGCACTTCAAACCACCAACTCATGGGAGAAGTTTGCCCCGGAGCGAGCGTAATCGGCAGGAGATTGTTTGCCACGGGAATGGTTTGCTCTCCTGTATTCGGATCGAAGAACTCGATGCCTACACTGCAATCCAGCTTTTCTTCCGACATATTGGACACATTAACCATAATGCTCATTTGGTCGCCCTCGCGCATGAAGCGGGGAATATTGGGCGCTACCATCAGCTTCTTTTGGCTGATGGCTTCTTTCATTATCTGTCCGTATTTCAGGTCTTGGGTATGGGCCAATCCCATAAACTTCCAGGTAGTGTTGCTTTCGGGAACGGTGAACGAAATCACGGTTTCTCCATTAGCATTGGTCTTCAATTGGGGATAGAAGAAAGCTGTTTCGTTGAAGTTCTCGCGGACGGCGGTGGGTTGTTCTTCTGCGGCTTCTTCTTGAGTAAATGCAAAATCTTCATCAATAGCGCCTCCATCTGCACTTATTTCAGCAACCGCTCCGGTAAATACTTGCTTGCTTTGGGGAGCAGCCATATCCGCAGCACTTTCATAAACGAGATCGGATCTTCCTCTCAGCATCTTGCTATAAATACTAAAGCCAAACCAATTGAAGGAATCGAAACTGAACGAAGGCACATCGTAATAATCATATGGATTGATGAAGCTACCGCTGGATGTTCCCATGTCCGTGCCCTGATTAAACCGGGGAGCCGACAAATAGATGTTCTTCGTCGGACTGAAATACCAGCTATGATTTATTAGTTTATCTAACGATGCATCGTACATTCCGGCAAGCAATTCGGCAGATACGGGTTTGCCGGTGCCCGCATCTTTCACAGTCAAGCGCCATTCCTCTTGCTGCCCCGGCAATAAACGGTCGCGGAACGTTTCCATTGCAAGCGCCAGTTGCTTATCAGGTTGTTTCTTATAGATGTTGATGTTTTGGGTAAAGACCTGTTCATCCTTTATAAAGGTGAAGACGGCCGTAATTCCATCGCCATAAGAAGCGAGATAAGGAATCTCTATCTTCCGGTTCTCATTGTTCAACTTAAAGCGCGATGCCGACAGCTTCTTATTATCCTTAAACAGTTCATACAGCACATCTACGTTTTTAGCTGCACTACCATACACTATCTCGGCCTTTTCGCCTACCGCAACGGTAGTTTTCGTATCCATCATCCATTGATACACCGGCACGGGCGGGCGTTTGTCGTTGACTGAGGCCAGCGTGAAGTCCTGCGAGGTTTCCACTTCTCTTCCTTTGTCATCGTTGGCTTTGGCAATGATGCGGTAGCGTCCCGGAGCCAGCTTCTTATTGCTCAACTTGATTTCTTCATTAGCTGTAAAGCTGCCGGTATAAATCTTACTTCCCAACTCCCATCTTAACATCGAGGCATCAGCCACAACACCCTCCGTGGCGTTCAATTGATATACCTCTATGCTGCCTGTCGCTTTTACGGGAGTGCCTTGCAGATTGGATGCCGAAACTGTCAAAGCGTTGAGGGTTTCTATGTAATTGTCATTTATATTGGAGAACGCAAGCACCATAGAGGTATCGCCCACATTGATGCGGGTGGCTGACGATTGGGTTTCGCCGCTACCACTGGTAACGGTTGCCTCTATTACATAGGTATAAGCGGTCTTCGAGTTTCTATCTTCGTAAGCCTTCTCGGGGGTGAAGTCAAACACGAAACTGCCGTCGTCTTGGGTACGTACAGTTCCGTTGGCCACTTGCTGCGAAGGACGCCCATAGAAGCGATACAACCAATGCGGCTGGCGTGTTACGGTATAACTCACCTCTGTATCCTGCAGGTTGACTCCCGAGAACGTTTTGGCTTCACCCTTTACGGTCACTTTATCGCCAAAAGTATAAGTCTCATCGTTGGGCAGGAACTTGATGTCGAAAGTGGGGCGTTTATACTCTTCCACCTGTATGGAGGTCGACACGCCGAGTTCTTCCGAGCGGATAGTGAAGTTCCCGTTTAAGAGGCCACGGGGTATAATAAATTCGCCCGATACCGAACCGAACTCATTACTCGTAAAGGTTTTCTTGGCAATCTCTTTATAATTGGCATCGCGGAAAATCAAAGTTACTTTCTCATTGGCCAATACCTGAGGCTCCTCTTGGGTGGTTTTCCACACAATGGCTTTTACGTAAACCGTTTGTCCGGGACGATAGATACTCCGGTCGGTAAAGAGGTTCATCCGCTTTTGCACAGACGATGTTGTGCTGCTGCCCGAAACCCAGGGAGTGGACGAAAACATCAAATCGGCGTCGTCCTTATACGATACGGTATAAAAGTTGTATTTGTCGTTAACGCCGGAAACCTCGCACAAGCCCAACTTATCGGTCTTGCGGGTTTCCACCAACGTCTTGTTATTGTTTTTGGAAGAATAGAGCTTTACCTCGGCCCCCTCTATCGGGTTCCCTGTCTTTCGGTCGACCACTAAGAATCCGCGTGCTTCGGCAAGCGAGCGTGATAGCCCGAGCAAGCGGCTTACCGAGAATTGCTGATTAGCGTTGTTCGTTTTATTATCGCCATAAATAAGGTATTCATAGTTGCCAAGTTCTTTCATCGGGATATGAACAATCGTATCATACTCCTGATAAGGGAACTCGTTGATAAGCGCTATCTCTTTCTTCTCTACTAATGTACCTTTGCTACCATACAGGCCGTATCTATTCCAGGCATTGGCATATTCCGTTACCGGAGCATTGATTTTATAGATTTCTACCGTTATCTTGCTTTGGTTCTTATAATGGATATTCAGTTTCAGATCATCCCCCGGATACACCGTATTGTCTGAATTTACATTCAGCGAGCCGGTGGTAATATCATTCAGCATATTGGTGAGCAAACCAATGCGCTCGTAATGGGGATAACGTTCGATGCCGACACGCAACAGTTCGTAGGCTTTCTTCAAGCCGGTATAATCGGTACTGCCCGAAGGACGCCCATAGATGTCGTATTCGTCGTAGCTATTATTTCTTCCTTGACCTTGGGTATAGTAGGCAGCCATCCGGTAGATTATCTCTACGCAAAAATCATTATCTTGGTATTGCTCTCTCAGTGTTTCTAATGCTTGGATGTAATTATCGCCGCTTTGGTAAAGGGTGGTGTTATCCTTCACAAACAGCAAGCGGTCGAGGTCGACCATCAGTTGGGCTTCGTCGCGATAGTCTACCGCCCCACCCTGCCCCGGCGCATTCGGGTTACGGGGAGTGTAGAATATACGCGGCACGTTTACTCGGAATGAGAGCAAGTCTTGATACATCTTCAAGATAATCCGGGGCAGATTATAATCTTCAGTATAGATACGCAAGTTGATAAACACCTCGGCAGGAGCGAAATAGGTCTGATGCTCAAGTTGGGTTTGCGTATAATAATTGCGCGTATTGTAATCTACGTTTAATGTATTCAGCGTTGCAATTCCTTCGTTCATCAACAGGTCGTAGAGCGTGGGGCGCAACTTGCGCGAGGTTTCCCCCTCCGTCAGTATCGCCGCATAATCCGTAGCCGGCTCTCCTTGAAGCAACTCGGCAGGCTTCACCGAAAGCAGCACATAGTCAATTATCTTTTTTATAAAAGCATTCGCCGGCCACTCGCGTATATCGTCGAGAAGATAATCGGTTACGGCCGTGCGTTGGTTAATCTTATTACGTTGAGACGAATAATATTGGTTGTACAATTGCGCCATCAAGGCATAGAGAACCGATTGCTCGGCCACATCTTTGCTTGCAGCCGTATAGGCCTCTATTGCTGCCAGCCTGTCGGGGAATACATCTTGGTCGATAGCCGTGGTATATTTCAGTTGATATATCAGAGATTTAATCACTTGCGGACTGTTTTTGTCCTTTATCGCCATGCTGTATATTTTGTCCACTTCGGCCAATGCCGATTGGGGAAGCGATTGGGCTTCCAGCTTTTCTACGGCGGCCCATTGAGTAGAATAGTCGTTTTGCGAATAGGCCATACTACAAGATATTAAGAATAAAATAATTAAAAACCGTGTTCTCATACTGTTTCGTTTTCTATTAAACGGGCTAAGGTACGAATATTCTCTTATAGACTAACAAACAATGCCGGTTTTATGTTCAAAACGTTAACGATTATCTATTTTATTTCCAAAATTCATTATATTACCTCT
>DAIREI010000051.1:0-7615 GCA_036795675.1 Bacteroidales bacterium | reverse complement strand
CTATTTTATTGGCGGCACGCATTGTAAGCCATCGTGTAAACAAAGCCGGATTGGTGAACATCATGGGTTCGTCGGGCGCGGTGAATGTGCAAGGCGAAGACCAGAAAAAGCTGGATGTTTATGCCAACGAAGTATTTATCCAAACGCTCATCAACCGCGAGATTGTTTGCGGCATTGCTTCGGAAGAGAACGACAACTTTATCACCATCAAGGGATTCGAGGAAGACCACAACAACAAGTATGTGGTGCTGATGGACCCGCTCGACGGCTCGTCGAACATTGACGTAAACGTTTCTATCGGAACCATCTTCTCTGTCTACCGCCGCATCACACCCTTGGGCACGCCGGTAGCTACCGAAGACTTCCTTCAGCCCGGTACCGAGCAGGTGGCGGCAGGTTATGTCCTCTACGGAACCTCTACCATGCTGGTCTTAACTACGGGTTGCGGCGTTAACGGCTTTACCCTCAATCCCGCCATCGGCAGCTTTTACCTCTCTCATCCCAATATGAGAATCCCCGAAAACGGCAAAATCTATTCCGTTAACGAGGGCAACTATGTGCATTTCCCGCAAGGCGTAAAAGATTACATCAAATATTGCCAGGAAGAGAAAGACGACCGCCCCTACACCTCGCGCTATATCGGCAGCTTGGTGTCGGATTGCCACCGCAACCTTATCAAAGGCGGAATTTATATGTATCCCTCTACCTTCAAGGCGCCCAAGGGCAAATTGCGCCTGCTGTACGAATGCAATCCCATCGCCTTCATTACCGAACAGGCGGGCGGAGCAGCTACCGACGGCAATAAGCGCATATTGGAACTTACCCCCGAAGAACTTCACCAACGCACCCCCTTCTATTGCGGAAGCAAGAATATGGTTCATAAACTGATGGAGTTCGTGCAATAAAACCACTCTTTTTCAGTTTAAAGGGTATAAATGCGAAAAGTACGTCCAATACGTTGTTTCCTGGTACTACTTGTCCTGCTCGTTTCATGTACATCAACTAAGAACACGAGCGGGACAAGGTGGTATCACTCGTTCAATACCCGCTACAATGTCTACTTCAACGGCAAACAGGCTTACGACCAAGCCTGGAAGAGCCAACTGGAGAGCCATCAGGACAACTTTACCGAGATGATTTATATGTATCCGGTAAGCGCGCTCCCTAAGGATAAGCAAACCACGGGCGGCTCGTTCGACCTACCTATAGAGAAGTCGGTGAAGGCCATCAAACAACACTCCATACAAAGCAAACCCGCCAAGAAGCAAGGCCGACGTAATGATCCCAAGTACCAGGAGTTTATGAGCCGAACGGAGTATAACCCCTTTCTGCACAACGCTTGGATGCTGATGGCCAAGTCGCAATTCCACAACGGCGACTTCCTCGAGGCGGCAAGCTCATTCTCCTATATCGCCCGTCTTTATTCTTCCCAACCCGAAATAGCCACCGAAGCCAAGATATGGCACGCGCGCGCCTATGCCGAGTTGGATTGGTATTACGAAGCCGGCGATAAACTGGCCAAGATAGACAGTGTAACGCTTAATAAGCACAAGGATTTGAAGAACCTTTGGACATCGGCCAAGGCCGACCTGCTTGTGAAGGAGAAAGAGTACGAATCGGCCGTTCCTTACCTACAAGGGGCAATTAAATCGGAGAAGAACAAACTGCAAAAAGAACGCGAGAAGTACCTGTTGGGGCAGGTCTACACCAGCCTCGGCGAGAACGACCTCGCTTATAAAACATTCGGACAGATATCGAGCGCAAGGGCACCTTATGTATTGGAGTTCAGTGCCAAGATACGTCAAACCGAAGTCTATCCCGGAGGCAATACCATAAAGGCCATCAAAGACTTGCAGAAGATGACCAAGAGCGTGAAGAACAAGGACTATCTCGACCAGGTGTACTACGCCATGGGCAATATATACATGACCGAACCCGATACCGTTAAGGCCGTAGAAAGCTATGAATTGGGTGTGGAAAAAAGTACCCGCCACGGCATAGATAAGGCCTTAAACCAAATAAAGCTGGGCGATATCTACTTCCAGCAGCGCGATTACGTAAAAGCCCAACCCAACTACTCCGAAGCCTTGGGGCAACTGAAGAAGGGCGACGAGGCTTATCCCCGCGTATCGAAACGCTCGGAGGTGCTGGACGAACTGCTTATCTATCACGAGGCTGTTGTTTTGCAAGACAGCTTGCTCCGCCTCTCTGAGATGACGGAAGAAGAGCAGTTGGCCATAGTAAATAAGATTATCGAGGAACTAAAGAAAAAGGAGGAGGAAGAACGGAAGAAAGCCGAACGTGACGAGTTCTTGGCCGAACAGGAAGCCAACCGAGCTGCCAGCCGTCCCAGCATGGGAACGGGTGGTGTAGTAGCGCCTCCACAAGAAGCCGGCGCATTCTACTTCTATAGCCCACAGTTGGTGGCGGCCGGTAAGAACGACTTCCAACAGAAGTGGGGACGCCGTAAGCTGGAAGACAACTGGCGCAGGCGCGACAAGAGCAGCCAGCTTTTCGATTCGGACTTAGGCGATGAACTCACCGAAGAAGACTTGGCCGGATTGCCCGAAGACGAACTGCCCGAAGGTGCAGAGGAAGGTGCAGAAGGCATGCCCGAAGAGCCGGCTATTGAGCTTTCTACCGACCCTTACGATCCGGAGTATTACCTGCAACAGATCCCCAAGACCGAAGAAGAGAAGCAAGCCGCCCACCTCATCATTGCCGACGGCCTGTACAATATGGGCGTTATATATAAGGACAAGTTGGAGGATTTCGACTTAGCCTTGGAGACATTCGATACCTTAGATACGCGCTATCCGCAGAACGAACACAAGCTTGAGGCTTACTATCATACTTATATGATATACTTCCGCTTGGGCAATATGGAGATGGCCAACCTGTACAAACAAAAGATAAGGGCTGAGTTCCCCGAAAGCAAGTACGCCATAGCCATGGCCGACCCCGATTATGAGTATAACCTGAAGATGATGTACGTGGTGCAGGATTCGCTCTATCAGGCATCGTACGACGCCTATCTGGTTGGCGATGTGAACACAATGCGGGATAATTACACCTTGGTGAAAGAGAAATACCCGCAATCTAAACTCATGCCCAAGTTCATCTTCCTTAATGCCCTGTCGTATGTGCAAACGGGCGATGCCAATCTATTTAAGGAAGGACTGAAAGAGTTGATAGACAATTATTCCGAAGAAGACGTAAGCGTGCTGGCGGCCGAAATGATGAAGGGCTTCCAACGCGGGCTTACCCTCTCGGGCGACGGTATGATAGCTCGGGGCAGCATCTTTAGTCTGCGCTTCGGCGGATTGGAAGACATAGCCTTAGACCCCTCTGAATTGGAATTCTCAGAGGAAGCCAACGGGCCGCACGAGTTGCTCCTTATCTATCCCAAAGGCGCGTTGAACGATAACCTGCTGCTATACACCGTGGCCAGCTACAACTTCGGGCACTTCCAGGTAAACGACTTCGACTTGGCCAAGCTCGAGTTTGACCTGGTGAACATGTTGGAGATAAAGACCTTCAACAACCTGGCCGAAGTGATCCAATACATCGGAATGATCAATAAGCCCGACGGCTACGCTATGAGCTTGGGCTTGGATGTGATCACACTGCCCATATCCATCGAGAACTACAATATATTGATGAAAGGCAAAAGCTTGGATGAATACATGAACTTCTTTGCGGAGCACTTTGGTGAAGGCAACGAGAGCATTGTAGACAAATGGGATTTGGCACAGGAAGAAGAAACAGAAGAAGCATTCGACGAAGTAGAAGAAAGAATAGAAGAAGTAGTAACCGCCCCCGTTCCGTTTGAAGAAGACGCCGAGGACGATGTAAGGGCGTATGATATACGTCCCGAAGAAGAGGATGTTGCAGAAATAATAGAAGAAGAACAAGAAGAAATAATCATTGAACAGCCTCCTATCGTGATAGAAGAAGAATTCCCCATCGTAATAGAAGAAGATACTCCGATTGTGGTAGAAGGAGAACAACCGGTAGAGGTAGACGCCTGGGGCGATGCCTGGGAAGACGCCGAAGAGTGGAAAGAAGACGATGGCGGCAGTGATAACATCTTTAAGCGCTTAGGAAAGATGTTGCAAGACAAGGTAAGCCCCGTATTGGATGAGTTTGATTCGAACGATGACACCCAACAAGAAGAGGAAGACGAAGAAAGCAAATCGACGGGTAACCCCTTGCTCGACTATGTAAAGGAACAGGAACGCTTAGACAAAGAGCGCGAAGAGATAGAAAAAGAAGAGCAAAAGCAGGCCGAAAAGGATGCCAAGACCTTGAAGAAACAGAAAGAAAAAGACGCTAAAGAGCTGAAGAAGCAGAAGGAAAAAGAGCGCAAAGAGCGCAAAGAGCGTGAAAAGGCTCGTAAAGATGAACAGAAACGCAAAGCCAAAGAGCGCGAAGATGCCCGCAAGCTGAAAGAGAAAGAGCGTAAAGAGCAACAAAAAATAAAGGAGCAAGAACGCAAAGCGCGTGAAAAAGCCCGCGAAGAAGAACGCAAGCGCAAAGAACGCGAACGCAAGGAAGCCCAAAAACAGCGGGAAGCCGAACGGAAAGCGAATCAGAAGAAGTAGAGACGCAAGTTTATCATTCCGTGTTTTTGCCCCCAACCCCCTAAAGGGGGCTATTAAATTTCTGCGACTTAAAAAGTCCCCTTTAGGGGGTTGGTGGCAAAAAAATACCAACCGAATGCAGCAAATCGATCTCACATATAACTATGGGTTTCAATGGCATTATCAAGACGGGATATATGTAAAAGGATTCTGTATTGATAAGGATAACAAGGCGCTGAAAGGAGCCTCGCTTGCCGGCTTGTTCCGAAATGTCGGTTCGTTCAGTCGGTTCATGGAAACGATAAAAACGCTCAACGGTATATTTGCCGTAATCATCCGGCGCAACGATGAGGTCTTTGCTGCCGTAGACCGCTTGCGCAATATTCCCCTGCTGTACTTTCACGACGGCAACGAACTGATCATCTCCGACAGTATCGATACCATACTCAATCAGCCGGAAATATCTTTCCATAAGGACAGCCAAGCCATTCGCTTTGCCCGCTCTTTCGGATTCACGCCGGTAGACCAAACCTTGGTCTCCGAAATCAGGCAAGTTAGGGCAGGGGAGTGCCTTTATGCCAATCGTTCCCACTTAACTATCGAAAGCTATTGGGCGATACCGGAGATAAAAGCGGCCGAAGCATCCGATTTCCTGCCTGTGTTCAACCAAACCGTCAGTAAGCTGGCTGCCGTTGTCGGCGACCGCCCCGTTGCTTTGCCTTTGAGCGGAGGCCTCGATTCGCGGTTGATAGGGCTTATGCTGAAAAGAGCCGGGAAGCAGAACGTTACCTGTTTTACTTTCGGCAAACGAAGCAATCCGCAAGCCAGAACTTCGGAGAAGATAGCCCGCCGCTTGGGTTATCCCTGGTTCTTTATCGACTATTCTCCCTATAAGCAAGAATCATTTAAAGATACGGAAGACTTTAGGGAATATGTGCGCTATTTTAGTAACGGTATATCATTCCCTTACCTGCAGGAATATTTTGCAGGAAGGTATATCAGGGACAACAAGCTCTTCCCGAAAGATGCCCTTTTCTTGCCCGGGCATTCGGGAGATATGGTGGGAGGAAGCCATTTCTATCAAGATATGGCGGAGTTTAAGACGGCCGAAGATATGGCTTTCAAGTTATACAGCAGGAGTAGCTATAATAGGCAGTTGACTAAGCCGGAAAGAAAACAATTGATTGCGGATATCGTTCAGTATATCGGTCATGCAGACGGTAAATTAACCCATCAAAGACATGACCGTTGGAATATAGAAGAGAGACAACCCAAACACATTGTAAATTCGTCGAAAGCCTGGAATTATTTCGGTTATGAGTACTACCTGCCTTTGTGGGAGAACGGATTTGCCGAATTCTTCCTCTCGCTTCCCTTCTCGCAAAGAATATACAAGAGGTTGTATGATACTGTTGTGCTTGGTTTGTTTGAAAAAGAAAACCTGCTGTTGGGGAATGAGAGAACACCTGAAAAGACAAAACAAAGAGCCTATTATAAAAACAAGCTTCGCGAAACCTTCCCGTTGATAAATAAGATAAGACCCAAAAACGACAGGGCGTTGGATTTCTTTTATCAGCATGAATTGCAAATAGAGATGGAAGAAGTGTTGGCGCGAAACAATATTGTGGCTAAAACTCCCGTATCGGTGCTTACCCAATGGTATATGAACGAGTTTTTTGCTACATTTGCCGATAAAATATCAGAATAAGATGAAAAAAGACAAATTGCTGTGGGCCGACGACGAGATAGACCTGTTGAAGCCATACGTTTTCTTCCTCGAAGAGAAAGGGTTTGACGTGGTTACCGTATGTAGCGGACAAGATGCTATCGATTGTGTGAAAGATACTTCGTTCGATATAATCTTCCTCGACGAGAACATGCCCGGACTGAGTGGCTTGGAGACTTTAACTGTCATCAAAGAACTCGATCCCAACGTACCTGTTATAATGATTACCAAAAGCGAAGAGGAAAGCATTATGAACCAGGCTATAGGCAGCAAGATAGCCGATTATCTCATCAAGCCGGTCAATCCCAATCAAATATTACTATCAATAAAGAAGAACCTGCATCAGAGCCAGATTATCAGCCAAAAAACCACGACCGATTACCAGCAGGAGTTTATGAAGATTGGGATGCAGATAAACGACTCCTTCACCACCGAAGATTGGAAAGAGGTGTACAAGAAGCTGGTTTATTGGGAACTGGAACTGGAAGAGAACCAAACGGGTATTACCGACCTGCTCCTTACTCAGAAGAAGGACGCCAACAAGCAATTCGGTAAGTTTATCAAACGCAATTACGACAATTGGATACAACACCCCCAGTCGGCCGAAGACCGCCCGATGCTAAGTCCCGAAATATTTAAGAATAAACTGTTTCCCTTGTTGGAAGAAGGCGAAAAGGTGTTCTTTATCCTTATTGATAACTTCCGTTTAGACCAATGGCGGGTGATAAAAGACATGCTGGCCGAGTATTATACTTTTCAGGAAGACCTCTACTACTCCATTCTCCCCACCGCCACCCAATATGCCCGCAATGCCATATTCTCGGGATTGATGCCTCTGCAAATATCGGAGATGTTCCCCGACCTGTGGGTAGACGAAGACTCGGAAGAAGGGAAGAACCTCAACGAAGCCCCGCTTATACAAACGCAGATCGACCGTTTTCGCAAGAAGTATACCTTTTCCTATCATAAAATCAACGAGACAAGTTATGGTGAGCGCCTGCTCAATACCTTCGGACAGTTTGAGAACTACCAGCTCAATGTAGTCGTATTCAACTTTATCGATATGTTGTCGCACGCCCGCACCGAGTCGCGCATGGTACGCGAGTTGGCGTCGACCGAAGCCGCTTACCGCTCGCTTACCCGCTCGTGGTTCAGGCACTCTACCGCCTTGGAGTTTTTCCGCCGCATGGCCGAAGGAGGCTACAAAGTCATTCTCACTACAGATCATGGTACCATACGCGTCAATCACCCCATCAAGGTGGTGTGAGGCTTTTTTATTTGTAAAAAATGTATTTTTCTTCGCAGT
>DAIREI010000050.1:0-7676 GCA_036795675.1 Bacteroidales bacterium | reverse complement strand
TGCCCCCGGCTCGCTATATGGGCAAAATGTATCAACAGAAATTGAAAAGAGAGCAGTGCTTGTCGAGAATTTCACGGGGATTCATTGCGGTTATTGTCCGCAAGGGCATGCAATTGTTCATGATTTAATGGCAGCGCAGCCGGGAAATGTCTATACCATTGCTGTACATGCCGGTTCATTTGCCATACCCAATTCTGACGAGCCTAATTTTATTGTGGAGGATGGTATCGCTATAAATCAGGAATTTAACATTGATAATTATGGCTATCCGTCAGGTACAGTAAACAGAGCAATTCTCGAAGGGTCGATGGTCTTTGGTCGTGGAGCATGGATAAAGGCTTCGAAAACGCAGCACAGCGAAGATGCTCCGGTCAATCTGCATCTGAGCAGCACTTATAATGGAAGCACGCGCGAATTGACAATCACAGTAGAAGGCTATTACACAATGGAGATAACAGATGATGTGCATTATCTGTCGGTGGCTTATGTACAAGATAATATCAAAGGGCCGCAATCCGGCGGCCTTGTTGGCTCTGACTACATGCATAGCCACATGCTGAAGGATTACATCACCGATGTATGGGGCGATGTGATAGAATCGCCCGAGCAAGGCCAATTCTTCACCAAAGAATACACTTACACTTTACCCCAATCGGTAAACGAAGTTCCTGTTTTGCCCGAAGATATCGAGGTGATCGCCTTCGTATCCCGCACTAAGAGAGAGATACTGAATGTAATCGGTGGCAAGCCCGATTATATCAACTATGAGAAGCCGCTTTCGGCTATATTATCCAAGCCCGAATTTGAGGTTAAGTCCACGTATGCCTACAATTATTTTGATGCTCAGCTGAAAAACGAAAGCAACACTCCTGTCGAGAAAGCCGGGTTCAAGATTACGATAAACGGAGACGAGCAAGAGGCAGAATGGACAGGGCATATCCATTCTTTCAGCAAGCAGGCGATACAATTGGCTGTTGAAGCATATAATATAGAAAACACAAATACATATTCCATCGAATTAATCTCGTTGAACGGCCAGACCATTGCAAGCAATACAATTAACGGCACTTTCGGCAAGCTCTACGAAACCACCCCAAAGATAGTATTAGAGATACAGACCGACCAGTATGCCGACGAGAATCGCTTTATGATTAAGAATCGCGCCGGCGAGACAGTAAAAGAACTTGGTCCTTATGAGACAGGAAAGAAGGCCATTTACACTGAAGAAGTAGAATTGCATAAAGGCCAAATCTACTGCATTGAAATAACAGATGATTGGGGCGACGGCATGATGACCCCGAGGGGTTACTTGAAGCTTTTCACGGAAGATGATAAATTGCTCATCCAAGATAACAGCATTGATAATCACGGGACAAGGCATTTTATCAGAACATCGCTCAGCCCAACTGTCATTTCATCCCCTAACCCCAATCAAGCCAAGCATTACTTCAATAAAGAGCAACGGCAGATAGAAGTGGTATTGGCAAGCAATATGCTATGCGCCGTATCCTTATATAATATATCAGGACAGCTTATGCATCAAAATCGGCTTGCCGGAGGCAGGCATGTTATCCCGACTCTTTCTTTCCCATCGGGATGTTATATCTTGAGCATACAACAAGGAACACAGACAGAAACACATAAAATACTTATTCATTAACCCATTAAATTAAAAAAAATCATGAAAAGACAATTAGTAACTTTAGTTTTGGCAATTGCATCGTTTTCTGCATTTGCACAGTGGAGCACAGACCCGGCAACGAATAATACGCTGGTGGGTGGTGGTGGAAGCATCTACTTAAACGAGATGGTTGTGAACGATGATGGGATAACTTATTTCCTTTTTGGGAGACCCACAGGAGGAGGCACGGCCTCATATATCCAGATTTTTGATGAGGAAGGCTATCCCTTGTTTGAAAATGAGGGGCTTATGTTTAGTGATTACGAAACTTGGACATGGTATTCAGTAAATGACCTGCTCTTTCTAGACAATGAGGGTAATGCCATTGCTTGTGTTAGCGATTGCCGAAATTCAATGGTTAGCAATTTGAGCTATACAGTTTATAAAATATCGCCAACCGGCGAAATGCTTTGGGGCGACGAGGGAGTAACTCTCGACCCGAATGCCGATTACAGACTGCCTGCTAAACTGGATATGACTACCATGGCTGACGGAAGCCATATTTTCGTTTGGATGAATGGCTATGATTATCAAATTATGATTCAGCGCGTATCTGGCGATGGTGAGTTGCTATGGGACAATAAAGTGGTCTTGGCCGACGATGCGACTCCCTATTCTTACCCATGGGTGGTTGATGCAGGGAATAATGAATTTATCATGGTCTATCCAAAAGGCAGCAATCAAAACCTAGTGGCGCAGAAATTCGATTTCGACGGCGAGCCGGTTTGGCCGGAGGAAACGTTGATCTACCAAGGCGGCTTTGGGAGCATACCCATCTGGATGTTTGTCAAGGTATTGTCAGACAACAAAGGCGGCGTCTTTGTTTCATGGTATGACGACCGGTTCTTTACCAATTACGAAACCTCTTATGTGGCTTATATAAAAAATGACGGCTCGCACGGCTTTGTGGCCGGAACAGGCGGGCAAGCCCTTTCGTATAATGCAGATGAGGGCTTAAGATGCTTTGCGCCGAGCATTACTTACGATGCCGTAAACGAACACCTCTATGCCACTTGGGTAGAGTCAAGCTCAGGCCAATCATGGAATCGGTTGATGGTGCAAAAATTGGATATGTCCGGTCAATTATTGTGGGGGGGGGAAGCGCGAGAGATATACCCCCTCGAAGCAAGAGCAATCAGTTATCTTTCTGCTCAGATGGCAGAGCCGGGGCAGTTTGCCGTTTTCTTCATGCACAATTATGGCGATAGCGGGCCTTACGAAATCGAATTCTTGGCAACCCTGATAGACGGAGCAGATGGGAAGTTTATATGGGAAGATGAATTCACGTATTTAACCACAGCAGACGGAAATAAGTCAAGCACGGCAGCATCGCAACTTATCGATGGGACACATTGGATTACCATGTGGGATACCAATAATGCTGTTATGGCTCAACGCATATTCATCGATGGAAGCTTGCTTGGATGGGAAATCGGTCGATATAAAATCAATCAAGACCAATAACGCTTTTGCTCTGTACCCTACCGCAATAGAATCAGATGCTGTATTTGCATTTAATAATGCAACTGCCGGACAGGTAGATATCAGCATCTACTCGCTTAGCGGACAGAAGGCAGCCACGGTTTACAACGGCAAGATAGCACAAGGTGAACAACAAATCAATTGGAACTCCAAAGATTATTCTTTGAACAAAGGCGTATATCTGGCAGTAATCACTACAGCTGATAAGAAAGAGTCTGTAAAGTTTGTTGTAAAATAAATACACAAGATTATGAAGAAGAACTATTTATTGATTATAATAGCCTGCTTGCTGTACCATACAGCAAGCATGGCTCAAGCGGTAATGCCCTCCGGTTTCAGCAGCACTATCGCCACTTATACCGAAATAACAGACGGCACGGTAATCACCATACCTGAAGAATTTGCCGAGACGACGGCTATGACTGATAAAGCATTTATCAGCACTACTGAAGCAGTTTCTGCATTGACTACAGCATCTGGTTTTCCTATTGGATTCGACATTCAATTTAACAGTATTAACATGAATCGCTTCGCCATCAACTGTTATCCTCAATTGGTGTTGGGCAAGGACAATGTAGCTGTCAATCCCAATCGGTCTGGCTTTTGGCTTACAGAGGGCGGCGAAGGGAAGGATAATGTAGTAGGGGTTGGTCTTTTTGCCGAGACTTATGTCTACGATGACACCGAGATAAGCTATAAGTTGACAGGAACGGCACCCAATAGGGTGCTGATAGTTCAATGGAAAAACTTAGGGCTTAATACAAGCTGGGGATCTGATTATGCCAAAGTAAATGCCCAAATACACTTGCACGAAACCTCAAACGAAGTAAAGTTGGTATTTGGCAATTGGGCAAATACCTCTTCAACGGCTCGGTTTACACGAGTGGGGATAAAAGGCACCGGCACAGATTCGCATTTGCGCTATTCTTCCACGAGCGACTTTACAGATACGCAATTCAGCGCAACCGGAACAATGTCTTGGAATAGCAGTGCCAATATCCCCGATGGGCTGACTTATACTTTCACCCCTTCAGCAGATTGTGAAACTCCTACGGAACAACCTACCACTCTTGAACTTATGGCAACCAGCATTGGGATAACGGGCAGCTTTACGGAAACTGAAACGGCCGACCATTATCTAATTGTCATGTCTTCCAGCGCGGCTTTGTCGCAAACCCCTGTCGATGGTGTTCACTATAGTAAGAATGAAGAGTTTGGAAATGGGATAGTAATAGACTACACCACGGGCATTGAGTTCGCCACTCCAACCACACTCAACAGTGCCGCCACTTACTACTTCCATGTCTTCGCGGCCAATTCATATTGTTCGTTCGAACCTAAGTACAATACGGCCAGCCCGCTGACAGGACAGATAAAGACAATGCCCCTTATGCCGGAGAGCCTGGGCATTGTCGATAACGAATACAACTCAGCAACGATTGCAGTGGAAACCAACAGTATAGGACAAGAGGTTTTGATTGCAATGACAGACGTGCCTGCCTTAAATGCCTATATCCAAATTATTGAAGGTGGCACGTTCGGTGTGCCGCAGGGCGCCTATGCCATAAACGATATCATTGAAGGTGGAGGCGCCGTTGTGTATAAGGGCGGTAGCAGCAATAACATTTTAGTCGAAAATCTAAATGACAATACCGTGTATCACTTTCAGGCCTGGACTGTAGATGGCGAAGGCAACTATTCCACAACATCCGTAAGCGAGAGCGTATTAACTTGGGGGAAAGTGCCCTATAAGGTCGATTTTACTGAAAATCGACTTCCTCAATACGGCTGGGATATGGAAGGAGGCAGCTTCCAAATGAGCGGAAAGATGATTACCACTTCGATGACCGGATCGGCAGTAACGCCGGCCATACAGTCTGTAACCACCCAGTGGATTTTACTGGGAGAGGGGAAAAACCGGGTAAACTTCGATTATTATATGGATGTCAACTCATTTGCCGCATTTTTCGACCCGCTTTTAGCAGGCGCTTGGGAGGATGACAGCTCCTTCGAGATACAGGTAAGCACCGATGATGTGAATTATGAGACAGTGTACACCATCAATAAAGACAATGCGGTTGATTTTGGCGGTAATGTGTTCCAGACATTGCGGATACCGGCTTTCGACAATTTCAACGGAGAACGGGCAAAAGTGCGGTTCAAATGGAATTTCGCACAAAAGGTAAGAACGCGTATAACTGATATCCTAATCGAACAGGTATTGGATTGCGACTATCCATTGGATCTAAAAGTGGATGAGAGCACTGTCTTCGGACAAAACGCCACCCTTACCTGGATTCCTCGGGGAGATGAAAGTGTTTGGGATATCCGCTATCGGGTGATAGGCGCAGAAGAATGGATATTGATTGAAGACGTGATGAATCCGTCGTATCAGTTTACGACCCTTCCTGCCCAATCAAACATAGAAGCACAAGTGCAAGCGAAGTGCTCAGCTACCAGTGTGAGCCATTGGTCGCAACCGATTACTTTCAATTCCGGCTTTATTTTGCCCTATTATCAGGATTTTGCAGGCACTGCCACACCCATGGGCTGGGAGATTTTCAAAGGGGCATTAGCCGATCCCACTGAGTTCGCAACTCCAGGTTATTTTGATTCGAAATGGACGATCAATAATGAATTGTATGTCACTTATTCATCGGGTAATGCCTGGGCATTATTCCCTAAATTCGATTTGGGGGATGGCTCGTACCATTACCAATTAGAATTTGACCTGACAGTTGAAGGCGAAGACAATGAAGGCGACAATCTCTACATTGTCATGTCGAAAGACGGCGGGGCGACATTCAACACCGATGATGTGATTGCAACAATCGATCTTAGCAATGCCTCGTTGCTGGATGGCGAAGCGCATCGTCAAACAGTATCGCTGAAAGGCTATGAAGGAGGTGTGCGCTTGGCATTCTATACTGGAGATGGAAATGGAGGAACAACGGTTGGCATTATGGATGTAGCTGTTGTTGAAACCTGCCCCCCGTTGGCTGAAAATGCAGAGGCAGAAGACTTGACTGCCGAATCGGCCAAGGTCTCTTGGGAAGGCGTTAATGATGAATGGTTAGTGTTTGTTCGCAAAGCGGAGGAGACAACAATGGACTACCAGCCGCAAACTGCTAACTTTATAGAATTAAGTGATTTGGATGCCGCCACTACCTACGAAGTGGGCATTACGCATGCTTGCGGAGAAGACGATATGGCGAAGCCATTATTGGTGCGTTTCACCACCCAAGCGGTAGATCCATGTCTGGAAGTAGAGAATATTGAAATAAGCTCTATCGGCATTACTACCGCCACTATCTCTTGGACGCATGAAGGCATCGGCTTTAATGTGAGATATCGCAAAACGGGCGTGGAAGAATGGAGAACAGCTACTGCCGAAACCACTCAAGTCGTTCTATTGAATCTGGAAGAAGACACCGAATACGAGTATCAGATACAAGCCATCTGCAGCGAGGCAGACGGCGACATCAGCGAATGGACGGCAATAGCAACTTTCCATACTTTGGCTATCACCTGCTTCCCGCCGACCAATATCGTTGCAGTTCCTACTCATAAATCAGCAGAGATTACTTGGGAAGGCGATGCGACCGACTACGAAGTGGCCTACCGCATAGGCGATGCTGAATGGACAGTGAAAGAAGTCAGCGGCAAGTCAACTATATTGGAAGACTTGACTGCCAATACGGAATACTCATTGCGTATCCGCAGTAAGTGTAGTGACACGGACATCAGCACATGGTCGGCCGTTCAAACATTCAAGACGCTGCAGATCCCCGAGTGTGTAATCCCAACCAATCTGCAAGCAAGCGAAGTTACCGATAATAGTGCTTTGTTTACTTGGCAGGGAGATGAATCAAACCTGAGTTGGAACCTGCGCTATCGCAAGAACACAGTCACATCGTGGACTATTGCAAACGGATTGGAAGAGAAGAGCCATAGTGTAAACGACCTGGAAAGCAATTCGCTTTATTTGTGGAGCGTAAGGGCCAACTGCGATGAAGGACGCCAAAGCGCTTGGGCAACACAGAGCGAGTTCAACACTACCAATGTATCCATCGGACAAGTCGGCGACGACACATTCAAAGTATTTATGTCGGGTAAAACGCTTAACATCATTAATCCCGAGCGCATCTACGTGAAGCAGATACAACTGCTCAGCACCAGCGGGGCGCTTATCCATAGCTTTGATGCCAACAGTAACGACAACATGATGATTCCGCTATCTATTGACAGCAAACAAGCAATAATAGTAAGAATAATCGGCATTAATTATAGTTATAGCAGCAAAATAGTGATTAAATAGTTGATTTACGCTTTCTATATAGCTTTAGTAAAAAATTAATCAAGACAACGTAAGCATAAATAGTAAAGTGAGTTTTTTCAAATAAAGTAAAATAAGTAAAAGTGCGCAAAGGCCGCCTCGTGATGAGGTGGCCTTTGTAGTTATCAGTGAACAGTTATCAGTTAGAACTAAAAGCTAAAAGTGAAAAACTAAAAG
>DAIREI010000049.1:0-7691 GCA_036795675.1 Bacteroidales bacterium | reverse complement strand
CAGTTCAAAAGAAAAAGCGGCTAAAATCAATCAGGAAATTAATACACTAATAACCAGCAATCTTAATACCGACAACGAGAGAAACAATTTTATGCACCACTTCAATAAGGTACACCCCAGCTTTTTCGACAAGCTGAAAGAGATGTGCAACAATCTGACCGAAAACAACCTCAGGATGTGTGCTTACTTCCGCATAGGCATGTCGGCCAAGCAGGTTGCCCAGATATTGAACGTATCTACCGAGACCATCAAGAACGGGCGCTACCGGCTAAAGAGAAAACTGGGTCTGGAGGAAGAACAAGACCTTGATGATTTCATCAGAAACATATAAATCTGATAATCAAGCATAAAAAAATGCGCATGCTCACCATTTGCACACCTCAAAAATTTGTTTGAAAGGAATGTCCTCACCTATCTTTGTTCCGATTATTTCATCTGAAACTTAATAAATCAATGTATGAAAAGAACTAGACTTTACTTATGCCTGGCAATGCTATTATGTATCTGTTTTTCTGTTCAGGCGCAAACTTTCTCCGGCAACGGAAGTGGGACGGCAGACGACCCTTATCAGGTGACCTCTGCCGAGCAACTAAGAGAAATGCACAACTTCATCGGGGCAGCCCATGAAGGCACACATTTCATCCTGATGAATGACATCGATCTGGATGCGTGGATTACGGCCAACAACCCTACAGAAGGATGGATACCGATTGGGCAAAGCTCGGCAACCGGCCTCAGTTCCTTCCGCGGACATTTTCATGGAAACTACAAAACGATTTCAAACATCTGGATTGACCGGACAACCTACCAGACGGGTCTGTTTGCCTCCGCTAATATGGGAAGCATCGAGAACCTCACAGTGAAGGTGAAAGAGGGAAAAAGCGTAAAAGCCGGAAACTACACCGGCATCTTGGTGGGCGACTGCAGAAGCCGCATTACAAACTGCCATGTATACGGCACAGTTGAAGGCGGAAGCAATATCGGCGGATTAGCTGGATATGCGAACGCCATGGTAAAAGATTGCTCAGCCGACTGTATTATCAATAAGATCAATTGGGGAGACTCTTGCGGCGGATTGATAGGAGGCCTCAGGGGGAACGTTGAGAATTGCACCAGCGCAGGAGAAATAAACAGCGACGGCAACTACGTGGGTGGTTTGATCGGCAAAGCCGATATGGGATACGGAAATACTTATGTCATCTCTTATTGCAACACATCCGTTAAAGTAAACGGCGCCGCTACTTCCAATTCTGTAGGTGGGTTATTAGGAGGCTCGGACTGGGATCGGAGCGTCACGCTAAAGCACTCCTTCGCCACGGGAGATGTGGTTGGAAACAATTATGTAGGCGGGATAATCGGAGAATCGTTTGCAGTGATTGAGAATTGCTATACCGCAGGCAATGTAACCGGCAATAGCAACGTAGGGGGAATTATGGGGATTGGCCCCGGCTTCTCCAATTGCTACGCCACAGGAACAATCATCGGCACCGACAAAGTAGGTGGATTGGCAGGAACAGTTTCTGAATCCGTATCGAATTCTGTAGCCGCAAGCCCCAGCATAGAAGGGACAAATGCACACCGATTGGTCGGCTCATTAACAGGCACTACAGCTTCCTGCTTCGCTCTGGAAACCATGACAGTGAATGGGGCTACTGTGTCGGGCGGCACAGCCGATGGGCTTGAGGGTTTGAACAAAACCCTTGTACAACTGCAAACCAAAAGTACTTACGAAGACGACTTGCTGTGGAATTTTGAGTCAACCTGGAAAATCGCTCCCAATGAGTATCCCAAGCTGTTTACTTATGAGGAACTCACTACTTTTTGTCTTACACCCGAAGATGTAAGTGTTACAACTACATTCAATGAAGGCCGTTTCGACGCCCGGATTTCTTGGGTTTCGACCAACAGCTCCTTTAATATATATAGGAATGACGAATTGATCGCTTCTAATATAACGGGGCTATATTATGATGACAATCAGGTAGAACACGGCACGCATACCTGGTGCGTCAGGTCGGCCTGCACTGGAGATATGGAATCAGATCCTGCCTGCGTAGAAGCCGACTGCATACTGCCCAATCATACCATCACGGTTTCTTCGCTTGGCTTCGGCACTATTTTTCCGAAAAACGACGTGGATTTGGTTTATGGAGAAAGCAAAAGGTTTACATTCACGCCCGACGATGGGGTGGAGCTGCTGAAAATATTGATAGACGGGGTTAATGTGCCCGATTCGGTCGCTTCCAGAAGCTATACCTTCAATAGTATCACCGCAGACCAAACCATCGAAGCCATATTCGGTGTTAAATTCTCCGGTGAAGGAGACGGGACGGCAGATAA
Organism: Bacteroidales bacterium; assembly: GCA_036795675.1. Classification (GTDB taxonomy): domain Bacteria; phylum Bacteroidota; class Bacteroidia; order Bacteroidales; family Azobacteroidaceae; genus Azobacteroides. The sequence continues at coordinate 5,351 of DAIREI010000049.1, read as the reverse complement.
TCCCTACCAGATTGCGCATATTTATCACTTTGCAGAAATGCGCCATTTTGTTAGCACGCATTACGGCAATCCGCATTTCATCCTGATGAACAATATATATATGACCGCATGGATCGAATCAAACAGTTATGAATACGGCTGGGAGCCCATAGGCAAGTCGCCCGATTATGCTTTCCATGGCGTTCTTCACGGCAATAATAAAATCATCAACGGATTTTGGATGGATAGGCACCAAGACGACTATGTGGGCTTGTTTGGAATCATCGGAGAAGGCGGCAGCGTTGAGAACCTTGGTATCGAAATGCCTTACGGCGGAAAAGTAATGGGACGTAACTACACCGGAGGGCTTGCCGGCAGTGTGGCCGGGAATATAACGAATTGCCATATCTTAGGAACAGTGGAAGGCGGCACTTGTGTCGGCGGGCTTGTTGGCGAAGTAAAAGGCGGATATTTAGTATCAGGCTGTTCGGCAGACTGCACAGTCAGCGCAGCAGGGAAGACGATTGGAAGAATGTTTGGCGAGCACGCCGGTGTGCTGATAGGAATATCGCATTCACCGGTAGAAGACTGCCATAGCTCGGGAACATTAAACACTTCAAACGACCGGGCCGGAGGCCTTATCGGCGAATCTTTCGCACCAGTTACCAATTGCTCTTCTTCTTGTCAGATAAATGGTTCTTTTGCGCCTTACGGTTTTGAAATAGGCGGTTTGATAGGCCAGAGCCACAACAAGGTATCCTACTGCTATGCCACCGGAAATGTAGATGGAAACGGTGTGAGGGCTTCGGGCGGATTGATAGGCCGAAGTAAAGATGAAGTAGTCGACTGCTATGCTACGGGGGACATATATGGATATTTTTACACAGGCGGATTGATTGGGAATAACGAAGGTTCTGTCACCAATTGCCATGCCATCGGCGATATAACCGGAACCAACCAGATGGGCGGATTAGTTGGCATATCATCAGGCGCCATCACCGGCAGCTACGCCACAGGCGATGCAACGGGTTCCGATCATGTTGGCGGACTTATAGGGTTGGCCGAAGCCGGTGATATTCACAATTGCTATGCTACCGGTAAACTCACGGCAACAAGCAGGGTTACCGACCTGCTAAGCATAGGCGCATTCAATTCGTATTTCGGAGGATTGATCGGGCAAGCTTATTTCATTACCATCACCGACAGCTACAGCACCGGCGATGTATATGCACCGGGCAACTGGTTTGTAGGCGGTATAGTAGGATATGGAGCATTTCTTGATATTTCGAACTGCTATGTGCTGGGCGATGTAACCGGATCGATAAGGACGGAATATTCAACCGCCACCTGCGTAGGGGGTATTGCCGGAATTATCGATTATCAGGGGAGTATCACCAATTGCGTAGCCGCCAACGGCAGCATCATAGGAGGCCGGAACAACGTCAACCGCATCGCCTCTTATGTTGTCGATGGCATAACTAATTGTTTTGCATCGAAAGACATTATGGTGAATGGAGAGGTTATACCCGTAGGAGATGCCAACGGGCCGGAAGGCTTGAGCAAGCCTTTCACTACATTGCAGTTGCAATCGACTTATGAAGATGATTTAGGATGGGATTTCAGCACACTTTGGAAAAACAATTGCGACCAGGGTATGTTCCCCATCTTTCAATGGCAGCCCGATGCCGACTGTGTATGTAGCGCTCCAAGGTCGCTAATGGTTGATGTTGATCCCAATGGTAGGCTCTTCAATGCCACATTATCTTGGGAATCTTTGTCTGAAAGTTTCGATGTGTATAGAGGCGACGAACTGATTGCCTCGGGCATTACTTCCATGACTTATACCGACTACGGTTTGACGGCAGGCGATTACGAATGGTGCGTAGTAGCCGATTGTGCCGACAGGGATGCCGGTTTTGCATGCATCGAAGTCTCCCTTATCCCATCTACACTCCTCATCACCGCATCGGCCTCAGAAGGCGGCAGCATTTCTCCCGATAATCAGGTAAGTGCGGATTATGGCGAGGATAAAACATTCATCTTCTCTGCCGATGCCGGGTATGGTTTGGTAGAGATAGTGGTAGACGGCTTAAGCATACCAAGTTCGGTAACCGGATATAGCTATACATTCCGAAACATAACCGAAGACCATAGTATCGTTGCTACATTCGAAAAAACGACCGGAATAAGAGAAACCTCAGCATCCGCTTTTGCTGTGTATCCTAACCCAACCACCGGAAAGTTGAAGATTGAAACAGACGGAAAAGCAGTAAGTAATATTAAGCTATACGATTGGTCGGGAGTATTGCTGCACGAAACTGCAAATACCAATGATACGGTAATCAATCTCGACATCACCGGCTATCCGGCTGGTGTATATATTCTTAAAATAGACGGACAAGCGATTAAGGTAATTAAGAATTAAAATAATGAAGACAATGAAAAAAATAGCAATAAAAACAGTCTGTCTCATACTGAAGGCAGCATTATATATAAGCAGCATGAGCGCCGGCAACCTTTTGCAATCGACGTTCAAAGCTGATGGACAATCCAAAGTAACCCGCGTGGAGATATTCCACGAAGCATTTAATAGCGGCGTGCCGGCTAGCTGGAGCAACCTCGATGCCGATGCCGATGGCTACAAATGGACCGCCGACAACAACAGTGTATTGTCATTGTCTTTCAACAATGCCGAGAATATAGCATTGAATCCTGATAACTGGCTCATCAGTCCGGCCATTACCGCCTCAGGCGAAACCTTGTTGCTCGAGTATTACACATTGTGCGGCAACCCGGGCTTCCCCGCTGAGAAATATTCTGTCTGTGTCTCTACCTCGGGAACAAATCCGGCCGATTTCACCGAAGTATTTACCGAAACGCTCAAGAGCGGAGATCATAAATGGACGTTGCGACAAATCGCCTTGAGTGCGCTCGACGGATACAGCGGCTCTTTCTATGTCGCTTTCCGCCATTACGATTGCACCGGGCAGTATTTCATCGGGATAGACGAAGTGAAAGTATTAGAAGGACGCTATTCCTGCGCGGCAGTACGCAGCCTTAATTTTGTACAACAGGGAACCGATGTAACCCTCGTGTGGGAAGCCCCGGAAGGAGAAGCGCCGAACAGCTACCGCTTATACGACGGACATATTGAGGTGGCTAACATCAGCGATGCCAAGGTTCATACTTTTACAAACCTAAGCCCAGGCATGCACGAATTGAGCGTTGCCGCCATCTACGAAGGCGTAGATTGCGAAGCAGAAAAGCGCACGGTGTCAATCCAAATCGATTCTTGCCCTGAAGTATCCGGCCTCACGGTCGATTACAACAGCGAATGCGAAGCCAACATTGCATGGGCGGTTCCATCTCTTGCGCCTGCAAGTCAGTTATTGTGGGATCAGAGCGAAATAGGCGGGAACGGCTTTTCGCAGGTCATACCTTGGTGGAAAGAAGCAAACAACGGATGCGTCATAGCCGATGATTTCGATGCCGCTGAGGGCTGGCAGATAGAAGAAGTGTATTTCCATGGATGGCACTGGCCGATAGATTATGGCGGGCAGGCGCCCGATGCTTTCCGGATAGTTTTCTATAGCGATGCAGGCAACAACATAGGACAAGAGTTGTATCTAAACGACGAGCTGCCCTATACGGTCGAATATGAACCCAATGAAAGCGGCGATTACATCGGAATTTTCACCATATCCTTGCCGGAGCCTTTCGTGATAGAGAATGAAGGGAAACACTGGATTGCTATCTCGGCGGTTTACAATGCCGACATGCCCGGCACGGAAGAAGATCTTTTCGCCACCCGCTTCCTTATCGACTTCGGAGATACACAATACGGACAGAAAATGCGATGGCGCGGCGATGGAGAAGGACTTTACACCAACACCGGCAATTGGCAGATACTCAACGACTCGGGCGGTGGCGAAGGCGATCCCTATTCCATGAGTTTTGTCTTGCAAGGTAGCATTGCTCCGCCTGCTCCGCTGAAATACAATGTTTATCGCGATGGCATATTGGTTGCCTCCGAAATAGAGGAGACCTCATATATCGACCAAGATTTCAACCCGGCTATGCCCCACGAATGGGCTGTTACCGTTTCCTGCCGAAAGGGCGGCGAAGCTAACTGGATACGCATACAGAAAGGAGCCTGCAACTCGGTGGATATTGCTAATCCGCTTTCAGAGACGTTGAAGATATACCCCAATCCGGCTTCTACCCTAGTCAATATATCAGGACAAGACATTCAGAAGGTAGAGATATATAACACCGTAGGCCAACTGGTAGAAACAAGGCAAGGTGATGTGAAAACCATCGACATCTCTTCTCTTGACGCCGGAATCTACTTCTTTAAGGTATATGATATCAATAGCAGTATTGCCACCAAGTGGATGATAAAGAGATAAAGTAAGAGTTTTGCTCTGTGAAGAGCATTAAATAAGTAAGGTAAATAAAGTAAGTAAAGTAGGAGAGAAGGGCGGTTGATGAACCGCCCTTCTTCGTTTCAGCCTAATGTTTTGCTATTATCCTTTTTCTTTCACCCCACCGGCAAACTAAATATAAATTCCAGCCCGCCCCCTGCCCTATTTTTGGCAACGATGGTGCCGCCGTGGAAGGCGATGGCATTCTTCACGATAGAGAGGCCCAAGCCTGAGCCGCCGTCTTCGCGCGAGCGACCTTCCGATGCACGGTAGAAGCGCTCGAAGAGGCGGATAAGGTGCTTCTCGTCCTGTATGCCCGTGCCATTGTCTGCAAAGGAGAAGTAGAGGAAGTCTTTCTCGCTGTTGTACAGGCTGATGCTTATGGTGACACTCTCGCCTGCGTGATGGATTACATTGTCGATAAGGTTTCGGAAGATGGAATAGATAAGGCTCTCATTCCCTTTTACAGTCTGTCCGCCAGACAGTTTGGCATAGACTACGATGTCTTTCTCTTCAAGAGGCAGAGCTAAGTCGTCTTTCACTTTGTCTATCACTTTCACTATCTCTACGGATTGTATACTGAAGGAATCGGGTACTTCGTTCAGCTTGGAGAGCAGGCTCATGTCGCGGATAAGGCCAGAGAGGAGGATGATCTGTTCGTAAGCTTTCTCTATGAAATCCTGCTGCGTCTCGGCATTCAATTTCCCTGTGAGGATGGTCTCCAGATAGCCGCGGATACCCGTTACGGGAGTGCGCAGTTCGTGGGAGATATTCCCCGTCATCTCCTTCTTCAGGCGACTGCTCTGCGTTTGCCCCGTCACATCGTGAATGACCAGTTCGAAGCTGTCGTCGTCGAAGACATTAACTTTTACTGAAAAGACCCGTCCGTGCTTCTCGATAAAAGTCTCGAAGCTGTTGTCGTCGATATGGCGGAGGAAGTCGGAGACC
>DAIREI010000048.1:0-7750 GCA_036795675.1 Bacteroidales bacterium | reverse complement strand
TACGAAACCGTTTTCATTTTGACTCCCGTTTTGTCTGATCAACAGATGAAGGAAGCGGTCGAAAAATTCAAAGGCATTCTTACCGCCGAGGGCGCTGAGATCGTGAATGAAGAGAATTGGGGACTTCGCAAGTTGGCCTACCCGATTCAGAAAAAGAGCACCGGATTCTATACTTTGATAGAATTCAAAGCTGAACCTACTGTTATTGCCAAGCTGGAAACACAGTATCGTCGTGATGAACGAGTTATCCGCTTCCTTACTTTCCGTCAGGATAGGGATTTTGCAGCTTATGCAGAGAAGAGAAGAAACAAAACCAAACAAACTGAAACAAAGGAGAATTAATTATGGCAACAAGAAACACATCAGAAGTACGTTACTTAACCCCTCCTACTGTGGATGTTAAGAAGAAGAAATATTGCCGTTTCAAAAAGAGCGGTATCAAATATATCGATTATAAAGATCCCGAATTCCTGAAGAAATTTCTTAATGAGCAAGGGAAGATTCTTCCCCGCCGCCTTACCGGAACTTCGCAGAAATTCCAACGCCGAGTAGCTCAAGCCGTGAAGCGTGCCCGTCATCTGGCTCTGCTTCCTTATGTAACCGATTTAATGAAATAATAAAGGAGGAATTACTATGCAAGTTATATTATTAGAAGATATAAACAATCTGGGATACAAAGACGATATAGTTACTGTAAAAGGCGGTTACGGACGTAACTTCCTTATCCCTCAAGGCAAAGCGATCATCGCATCCGAATCGGCAAAGAAAGTATTGGCTGAGAACCTCCGCCAACGTGCTCATAAACTGGAAAAGATTAAAACCGACGCTGAAAGCCAAGCAAAAAAACTGGAAGGCGTATCGTTAACTATCGGAGCCAAGACCAGTTCTACAGGCACCATCTTCGGATCGGTGAGCAATATACAAGTAGCAGAAGAATTGACTAAACAAGGATTTGATGTAGATCGCAAGAAGATCATCATCAAAGAACCAATAAAAGAGGTTGGTTCATACACTGCTACCGTTAAGTTGCACAAAGACGTATCGGTAGAAATACCTTTTGAAGTCGTATCTGAATAAAACAGAGTATATAATACAAGAAAGGCTGTCCTTCCCGGACGGCTTTTTTTGTTGAATACCGAATTTTTATTACCTTTGCACCTCAAATGGGAAGGATAATTGCCATTGATCATGGTAAAAAGAAGACTGGAATTGCCGTATCCGACCCGCTAAAGATTATTGCGGGAGGACTAACAACGGTGCAAAGCGCTCAGGTGATCAATTACCTTAAAGATTATATGCAGAAAGAAGAGGTGGAGTTGATTATTTTGGGAGAGCCGTATCAGATGAATTACGAACCTTCGGAGAATATGCCGCGGGTGATTAAACTCAAAACCGAATTGGAAAAAGCATTCCCCCGGATTCCCGTTAAACTGACAGACGAACGCTTTACTTCTGTCCTGGCGCATCGAACGATGATAGATGCCGGCATAAAGAAGATGAAACGACGCGATAAAGCATTAATAGACGAATTGAGTGCAACCATATTGTTGCAATCATACTTAGAAAGCATCAGAACATGATATTACCTATTTACTTATATGGTCATCCCGTATTGAGGAAAGAGACTTTCGACATTACGCAAGACTATCCCAACCTGAAGGAACTGATCGATAATATGTTTGAAACCATGTACCAAGCCGACGGGATAGGGTTGGCTGCTCCTCAGATAGGCCTTACCGACCGTATATTAGTCATTGATTTGAATCCTTATAAAGAGATTGATCCTGCGTGCGAAGACTTTAAGGTAGCGATGATCAATGCGCGGATCATTGAACAAGGCGATGAGGAAGTGCAGATGGAAGAAGGATGCTTGTCCATCCCCAATATTCACGAAAAAGTATTCCGCAGTAATAAGATACGAATACAGTATCTGGACGAGAACTTTGTCCCTCACGACGAGGTGTTTGAAGGACACAAAGCGCGTGTAATCCAGCACGAATACGACCATCTGGACGGGAAAATGTTTGTAGACCATATATCGGGCATCCGCAAACAAATGATCCGTTCGAAATTGAATAAGATAATGGACGGCATTGTCGACTGTTCGTATAAAGTAAAAAGACAGACAACGAAAAAGTAACGCCCACCTCCCCCAGATCCCCTCCCAAGGAGGGGACTTTTTAGACTGAGGAAAGGTACAAAACATATTATTAACCAAACCATAACTAAAGTATGCAAAAAAAATACTTAGTAGGAGTGTTGTGGCTCTTGCCGTGGCTTTCCTCCTGTTTAACTACTCATCAAACCAATCTGTTGCAAGATCCGGAAGGAGGTATCCCTTCCTATCCTCAAGCGGAGGCTATAAAAGACTACCTGATAAAGCCGGGCGATGAACTGAAAGTACGCATATCGGTCGCCAAAGAATCGGCAAAGACGGAGACGTTACTCAACCTTTTCTCATCTTATAATAACTATGCCGAATCGGAACAGAATAAAATCCGCACACTTACCGTCTCTCCTCAAGGCAACGTTTATTTTCCTTACTTAGGAGATATAGCGGTGTCGGGCAAAACCACGCTCGAGATACAGGAGGAACTGCAATTGCAAATCAATCAACGGCTTATTACCGACGAGGCATGCATCGTAATTGTTACTTTAGAGAACCGCTACTTCAGTGTAATCGGCGAATCTTCGGCCGGCCGCTACCCTATCGCCAAAGAGCAACTGACTATATTTCAAGCCCTGTCGCAAAGCAAAGATGTTAATCCCTACGGCAATCGTACTGAGGTGAAAGTGATCAGACAAACCGAAAACGGCGCTTGCCAGGTACGCACATTCGACTTAAGGAGCAGCGATATTGTCAATTCGGAGTACTATTACGTCCAACCCAACGACGTTATCTATATCAAACCGCTGGGCAGGCAGTTCTGGCGAGTCAACTCGTTCGGGTCGGGCTTCGTTATCGTCTCTATGTTAGTTAATTTAGGACTAATCGTTTACAAACTTATAGCTAAGAATTGACATGAAAAAGACGATAATCCCCATCATTCTATCCTGCCTTATTCTTCTGTTCCCCTCTTGTATCACCAATAAACAAAAGCTTTATTTGCAAGACGAGCAGGCAAATGGCCTGTACACCCCCTCCCCTTTTGAAGAATACCGGTTAAGGCAGAACGACGAAATACTTTATTATCTGATGACTGCCGGCGCCGAATCACAATATTTGTATAATATGGGCGGCCGGGGAACGAGCTATATCAACATCAACAACCCCGTTTCGTTTAAGGTGTACGAAGATGGCTGTGTGGTATTGCCTACCGTAGGCAAGATATATATAGAGAAAATGACCTTGCGCGAAGCCGAAAGAGCAATCACCGAACGCTTTAAGTCGGTAGCTACCGACGCCGAAGTGAAGATTTCGCTAGCCAATAACTATTTTTATGTAGAGGGTGACAAAGGCAAAGGCCGCTTTTTCGCTTACAAAGAAAATCTAAATATCTTTCAAGCCCTGGCTATGGCTGGCGATATCAGTTCGAGAGGAGATAAAAGCAAGGTAAAGATCATTCGCCGAGGCGATAACGGCAAAGACGACATCCATACTTTCGACCTGCGGAAAGCCTCCATCATCGAATCGGAATACTTTTATGTCCGCCCAAACGATGTGATTTATATCCCCACCAACCCGCTTCTTCAATATTGACTCTTTCTCGGGCCTCGTCACCCTCATTCTTACGCCGCTCACCTTATTAACTATAACCTTATCGTATTTCAAAAAATGAATCATTACAAAGAACCTCTTGCCGAACAGGAACCTCTTGCCGAACAAGGGATTTCGGAGACTGTAAACACCCTGATTATTTGGCTGATTAAGCTATCGAAGTATTGGTATTTGTTTGTTATCGGCCTCGCTTTAGGACTGGGTCTGGCTTACTTGAAGAACCTTTCATACACCGAATCGTACCGGACAAGCACCACAATTCTGGTAGAAGAGAATAAAAACAGCCTGCGAAACGACCTTCAGGGCTTTTACGGAACATTCATTAATAAGAACGTTATCAATCAATTGCACCTGTATAAGTCGTACGACTTTATTTCGCGTGCCATAGACAAACTGAACCTGACCAACGAAATCTATCAAAAAGAGGGTTTTAAGACGACTGTTCTGTATCGGCAAGCGCCTTTCGATATCGAGATTGAGCATCTCGATGAAAAGTCTTATTTGAAAGAATTTAAGATTAACGGCGTGGACTACGAACATTTCCTTATTACATATGTCGGCGACAACGATATTCCTCCTTATACTATTACGGGAAAATACGGCGAAGCCCTTGAGCACAATCAATTTTCACTTAATATAAGGAAAACCGAATGCTACGAAACGGCCGATTTCGACCTCTGTTTTAAGTTTTATCCCAAGAGCGTATTGGTAAGGTCGTACGAGAACCGGCTCGTTGCCAATGTATTGGGCAAAGAATCATCGCTGATAGAAGTATCGCTTACAGGGAAAACGCCCCAGCGCGACATGGATTTTCTTTATGTATTGAACCAACAATATTTTGAAGATAACCTGAACCAGAAGAATGAAATGGCCGAAAAAGCGGTAGATTTCCTTAATAAACAGATCGCTATCATGAAAGATTCCATCAACATTTCGGAAGAAAAACTGAACGATTACCAGCGGTCGGCTAAGGTGTATAATGCAGAATCGTCTGTGATGAAAAGTAAAGAGCTAAACGAGTTAACGGCCTCGCGGCACGAATTGCAGTTGCAGAAGAACTACATCAAATTGCTAACGGAAGGATTGGCTCATCCCGACAATGAACTCCTGCCCGACCCCTCGTCTTATCAGGTGATAAATTCTTCGTTAAACGGCTATGTATCGAACTATAATGCGCTGCTTTCCGAGATGAAAATACAAGGAGAAGCAAATCCTTTGTATAAGAGAAACGTTATCGCTCTGCAAGATATAAAGCAAAGTATCAGTCTATCGGTAGATAATATGAACAGCGCCTTGCAATTGCGCGAGCAGCAAATAGACGAGCGATACGGCAAAGCGCAACAAGAATTGGCGGGATTGCCCCAACAGGAACGTAAGTTGAGTTCTTATGAGCGGGATTTTAAACTCAACGAAAGCTATCACGCTTATCTGATGCAACGGCGAACCGAGAGCCAGATACAGAAAGTATCGAATATTTCCGATAATATAATCATTGATAATCCGCGAATTACGGCTGTTACCAATGCCCGGGAGCCGCGCAATACCTATCTCGTTTTCAGTTTTATCGGTCTGCTCTTGCCCTTCTCTTTTGTGGGATGTAAGGAGTTCTTATTCAAATCGGTAGTGCAATCGCACGATGAAGTGGAAAAGATCACCCAAGTTACGTTACTTGGGCTGATAGAGCATGTGGACGGCCAGGGCGAATGGGCTGTAAAAGACCGCCCGCGCTCCAGCCTTGCCGAGGGATTTCGCGGTATACAATCTCGCCTGGAGTATATCAATCGCGGTAATAGCGCTGTTTCGCTGCTCATTACGTCCACCCAACCGCATGACGGCAAAACCTTTGTCGCCCTAAACATGGCATCTATCTATGCTTTAGGAAATAAAAAAGTAATTCTTGTCGATTTCGACCTGCGTCGTCCGGCCTTGACAAAGGTATTTGGCTACGAGGAAACTACCGGCTTGTCTGAATACCTGGCCGGAGATGCTTCGCCGGATGAGGTGATTCGCTATCACGATGAATCGGGATTATACTTTATTCCCGCAGGCAATATTCCCGAAAAAACCGGCGAACTGCTTCGTTCAGGCCGAACCCAACTATTAATGGAAGAGTTATCCCGCCGATATGATTATATATTAATCGATTGCAGCCCGGCAGGCTTGGTAGCCGACGCCTATTACCTGTCGCGATTGGTGGATATGGTGCTATATATAATAAGGAATAAAAAGACGAATAAAGATTTTTTACGATACACTTTCAAGGAGTTTCATGACGACGGAATCCGGAATATTGCCGCTATATTTAACGATATAGATACAAAAAACGGCTATTACGGCAATCATTACTATTACGGTAAAGCTGCTTATTACTTCAAACACAAAGGATATTATAGCTAGCAAACAGTTACTGCAAACAGGATAAGGCTTTTAAGATTTCTTCTTTTCCGCAACCTTCGCGCGGGATAAGAAGTATGGTATCGTCGCCCGCAATAGTACCGAGAATGCAGTCATCTTTCAGATTATCAATGTCAAGCGCAATAACTCCGGCGTATCCGGGAGGGGTTTTTATCACGCCGAAACCATTAGAAAAGTCGAGCGAAATAATGCCTTCGGGCAAGCGTTTCCGCTCCATTGCCGTAAGGTGGTTCTTCTTTCCGGGCAGGGTGTATACGTAATCGCCTTCGCTATCGGGCGATTTAATGATTTTCAGGGCCTTTATGTCGCGCGAGAGGGTGGCCTGGGTCACCTTAAAGCCCTGCGCTTCGAGCAGACGGCGCAGGTCTTCTTGTTTACTTACCGGCTCGCTCTCAATGATTTCACGTAGTGCGCTCTGCCGATCTTTTTTCCATTCTTTCATAGATAAGGGCTATATGAAGATTAATAGAAGAAATCGTTTTTACTTATACTACCTCCGTCGCTGCCGTTCAAGTGAATAGAGCCGCCGCTTGTGGTGGAAGAGGTAAAACGTGAGCCGCTTTTGAAGCCGCCTTTGGGGGTACGTCCACCATTTTCCATGCCAGGATTCCAGTCGTTTCCGTAGTTGGTCTTCACGCGCAAGTCGCCTTCGGGGATGTCACGGGCAATATAAGAATCGCCAGCCCTTACATATACGTCGCGAACATGGTCGCCAGTGTAAGCATCGGTAATGATTATCACCGCATCCATACCCGAATTGTTCGTTATTGTAATCCTATTGCCCGATCCGCTACTATACATTCCGCTTCCGTAGTGGCTTCCGAAGGGTGAAGTTCCGGTATTGAGTCGTGCCGCCGGCCTTACTTCTGGCTCGGGCTTAGGAGTTTCTACCGGCTTAGGCTCGGGCTTGGAAGGCAAAACAGTAGCAACAGTTTCAGCCGGCTTGGGCGTTTGAGGCACAACTGTTGTTTCTTTTTCGCCACTCTTATGCTGGGGCTGATAAAAACTGTACTGTTCGGCAAAACGTTCGGGCAGAAGCTCTATGCGATTATTTTTTGTATTAACATAATAGCGCATAACATCGTCGACAGGAGAACCTATGCCTTTATCAAATTGCTGGAAGGATATTTCGTAAGCCGGGTCGATACGCCGTATTTTTTCATGGATATAAAAGCGGTAATCCCGGTCGTTCATCCGCTGGGTAAAGTTATCGAACGAGAGATCGAACAAGGGATCGGTTTTTTTCAGCAGGTTGTAGAGATAGAAATAGCGGTCATCTTTCGACAATACCTTTACATCACTTTTATCTGCCAGGAAATCGTTGAGTTTTGCATTGGCAACGCTGTATATTTTATCGCCCATAGAGATAACATAATAGCCGCCTTCATCGCCGGGTTCCAGGTCCCATTGAATAAATGAGAGGCTGTTCTCCTTAATATCCTGGTTTGAGAAGCCGGGAACTTCTGTATCGTCGGCAGCTATTCCGTTGCTGCTGTCGTCGTATTTATAGAAAATGAATATGCAGGCCGAGACAATAATAACCAATAAAAGGAGAAGCCACCAAGCGTTTCTTTTCTTCCGATGCCTTACTTCGGGCACTTCTTCGTCGTATATCTC
>DAIREI010000047.1:0-7909 GCA_036795675.1 Bacteroidales bacterium | reverse complement strand
ATTTGAACCGGTTTAATACATTAGGAGTGATGTATAGTCACTATTTCAACGTTAATAATAGTATATGGTATGAAGAAATTTACCTTTTTAGCGCTGTTGTTTATTCTATTCAATATCAACAATCTATATAGTCAAACACTATCAGAAGACTTTGAACAGGCCGATATAATACTGAGTTCGTACGCCGGCTTGGAGGTTAACCTGCAGTCGGGTAAATGGTACATCAAAGGGATTACCGGCATGGACGATAAAGACCGTTACAACGGCACTACGGGCGTACGATTGCGCGGCAACGGCTCGGATGTGGATCATCGCTTGGAAATGTTGTTCGACAAGCCCAATGGTATAGGCACGGTTTCGTTTAAATACGGCTCTTACAGTACGCACACCAACGGTAAAATACAGCTTTATACCTCCGATGACCAAGGGGCAACCTGGGTGATACAAGGGAGTGAAATCACCGTCCAATCCTGGCTTACATCGGGGCAGCAACTATCAACAGCTTCCATTGCGGTAAATATTCAGGGCGATGCGCGCATCAAAATAGTAAAAAAGAGCGCTACAGGCAATACAACGCTTTGTATAGACGATATTGAGATCACCGATTATTCAGGTGGAAGTACGGGTCCCGAGATTATTACGGACAAGAATTCTATCGATTACGGCAATGTGGTTATCGGTTCGGGTAGTGTACCCGTAAGCCTTGATATTTCGGGAAATAACCTGACGGACTTCCTTACTTATATGCTTATGGAAGACGGCGGCATTGCCGATGCTTTCGCTTTTGCTATCGACAAGACCAATTACAACAAGCAGACCGGCGGAACCATCGTTATCTATTTCGAGCCTAACATGGAGAAAGATTATGCCGTGAAGCTGAAAATCGTATCCGACGGGGCGGCCGATGTAGTCATCCCCATACGGGGAAGCGGCGTTGCATCTAATCCCCTGCTCTCGTCCGATGCCACCTTGGCCGACCTGCAGATAGACCAGACCTCTATCCAAGACTTTGCGCCCGAGCAGTTTGAATATTTGCATATCCTCCCCGAAGGCTATACAGGCCTTCCTGTTGTTACGCCTGTGGCTAACGATGTAAATGCTTCTGTTGATTTTGTTCAACCGCAAAGCATTCCCGCTACGGTAGACATTGAGGTTACGGCCGAAGACGGCATAACAATCTTGCAATATTCCCTCACAATTAAAGACCAGGCTTCGGTGTCGTCCGATGCAACGCTGGCTACGCTTCAGATAGACGGAGTGGATGTGCCCGGCTTTTCTCCGCAAACATTCAATTACTCCTATATGTTTCCTTCGGGATATAATAACATTCCCCTAATTACCGCTACAGCTGCGGCTTCTACCTCTACCGTGCGCCTTGGGCAACCCTTGGCTTTGCCTGCCGATATAGCCGTAAAGGTGACTGCCGAAGACGGAACGCTCAACACCTACCGCCTCCACCTGCGGCCCTACCACGAAGAACCGATAGCCAATTACATCCTCAACGGCGGATTTGAGAATTGGCGTTACAGCCTGCCACGCTATTGGAATGGCAGTCAAACCGATTGCGCACTCGTTCAAGCGCTCGACTCACACAATGGACTTTATGCTGTAGAACTGATCAATACTACTTCTACCGATAAGATATTCTCTACCGAAGATATAAATATATCCCAAGGCAACGGTTACGAAATCAGCTTTTGGGTGAAAGGCAAAGGCGACATTCGCACGGGCTTGTATCCCGGAGCCGGAGGTCAAGTGATATTCAATCCCGTTATCAGCCACGATTCGAATGAGTGGACACAATACACCCAAACCATCAGGCCGGGCGATACGGCTGCCGATGCACAGTTCTGCATCGCAGTAAAGAATACCGACGGGTTATTATTAGACGATGTTTTTGTATTTGATTACTCGATTGTTGAACAGGAAATAACGACCGACCTTGCCGCTATCGACTTCGGCAATGTCTATTTCAATGAAACCTCCGAAGCAATAACCCTAACTGTTTCGAGCAATGACCTGAGCGAAGCAATCGTTTATTCGATAACCGGCGCCGATGCGGCATTCTTCGATACCACGGAAGGAACGGATTGGAACAGCGCTTCGGGAGGAGATCTGCTTATTACGTTCAGCCCCGACGACCTGAGGGATTATAGTGCAACCCTCAATTTAACATCCGAAGGCGCCCTGCCTGTTGCTATTCCTTTAACGGGTAGGGGAGTGGAACCTTCGGCGATTGCTACGCTGGCAAATATAAAGATTAACGGGGTTGATTTACCGGGATTCCTCTCCGATACTTATTTTTACCGCTATATGTTGCCCGAAGCAGACGGCAGCCAAGCCGTAATTGCGGTTACGCCAACCGATGAAGACGCTACGGTAATACTTACTCAACCCGCGTCCATCCCTGCGCTTGTCGTTATCGATGTAACTTCGCCCGACGGACAAGTTAACCTACAATATACGATACGTATCGTTCCTCATTTTGAGGAAGCACAAGGAAATCATATTGCCAATGGCGGCTTCGAGCTATGGAACAGTAATATACCTGTCGGCTGGAATGGCAGCGAAACAACCGGTGCAGCCGCTTTCGCCCTGTCGGAAGATGCTCATTCGGGATTCTATGCCGTAGAACTCATCAGAGCAAGTACCGGCGCCCGCTTCATCTTCTCAACGCAATCGGTTAATATTCTTGATAATTACCGTTATCAATTAAGCTATTGGGTAAAAGGTGTAGGTAGTATTGCCGTAGGCCATGCAAATGAAATTGACGGCATCACGCTGAAACCCGCGCGCGATATCAATAGCAACGATTGGACACAGTATACCGACTTGATTGAACCCGGCGTTACTTCCAACTTGAATGAGTTCTTATTCAGCTTCAACAGTACCAACGGGTTATTTGTCGACGAAGTAACGGTGACTCCCGTTCGTATCCTTTATCCCGAAACAGAGGCCGATAAAACAAGTCTTGATTTTGGCAGCGTTTATGTCGGCGACAATTCATTACCGCAGGAAGTAGTTGTTACCGGTATCGACCTGTCGCAGAATATAAGTCACTCCATAACAGGTGCGGATGCGAGTTGTTTTAGCGTAACGGAAGAAAACTGGAATAACCGAACCGGTGGGACATTATCGGTCAAATTTGCCCCGACCGAAGCGAAAACCTACAACGTAAGTTTAGTGATTAGTCAACCCGAAGTAACAAATATCTCCATTCCCATTACAGGAAGCGGACAAGCCAAATCGTCCGACTCCGGCCTCAGCACCATTATGGTGGATGGGCAAGCCATTCCCGGATTCGTATCATCTACTATTTCCTACGATTACATTGTGCCGTTGTCAATCACCACAGTGCCTTCCATAACCGTGCAAACGACCCAATCGAATGCCACTTACAATATTACGGATGCAACGGCCATACCCGGTACAACCACCATAGAAGTTACGGCTCACGACGGCACTACAACCGTATATGAGGTGAATTTTATACGTTCGTCCGACAACTTCTTGTCGAGCATCAAAATAGACAATGTGCAACTTCCCGACTTCTCGCCTGCAAAGACAGACTATCAGTTTATGTTGGACAAGGATTATCCCGGGCTTCCGCAAGTTACCGCTATCGCCCGCGATGCCGCCAATGGAGCCTCGGTGTTGGTTCCCGCATTCAGTACACTTCCGGCCACAATACCTATCGAGGCAAAAGCAGCCGATAACAGCACGAAGACTTATACCCTGAGGATAGTTCCGCACTACGAAGAACCGGCCGGTAACTTTATAGCAGACGGAGGCTTTGAGTTGTGGGACAATACTACAACCTTAACCCGGTGGGGCGGATCGAGAACCAACACGGCTTACGCCCAATCCACCGACTCCTACGAAGGCTTTTATGCGCTTGGTCTGATAAACAATACGGCTGCCGCCGAACGCTTTTCTTCCAAGACTTATGCCGTGACATACGACTACGGCTATACAATAAGCTTCCGGGTGAAAGGCCATGGCGAGATTGCCTTGGGAGTGTACGACGGAGCATCCGATAATTTGAACGCCTATTCCACCATAGCTTCGGATACGTGGACAACCCATACCCGGGATGTTTTCCCTTCGCAGACAACATCTGCAGGAGAGTTTATTTTTGCGGTGCGCAATACGGCCGGCTTGTCGCTCGATAATGTGGTTATTGCCGAGTACCGGGTTCTTCATCCGGCCATCTCGGCCAATAAGGAGAGCCTTGATTTTGCCAATACTTATGCCTTGGATACTTCTTCGGGTATTACCATAACCATCTCTACCGTCGACTTGACCCAACCGCTTGCCTACGCGGTAGAGGGAACAGACCGGAGTGCATTTCCCGTAACGGAGACCTCTTGGTCTTCTGCCGACGGCGGTACCTTGTCGCTCCGCTTCAAACCTACCGAGGCAAAGAATTACACGGCTACTTTGGTCTTCTCTTCATCCGAGATAAACAATCTTTCCATTCCCCTCATGGGAACGGGGATTGCCCGGCGAACCGATGCCTCATTGGCCAACCTCTTGATGGACGGCGAGCCTTTCGAAGGTTTCGATACGGATACGCACGCGTATGATACGCTTGTTTATAAAGCGTACAGCGGTATTCCGGTTATTACGGCGGAACTTAGCGATGCGGGCGCTTCGTGCAATATCGTTCCCGCCACGGCTATCCCGGGCAGTACGCAAGTGGTGGTGACCGCCCACGATAAGGTGACGCAACAAACCTATACGGTCAACTTCGTGCGTTCCACTGTCTCTACATTGAAGGAAATAAGTATAGACGGAATAGAACTTCCCGACTTTAGTCCCGATGTGCAAGATTACACATACATGCTTCCCGATTATGCCGCAGCGATGCCGGTGATAACGGCTGTGCCTACCATAGCGGGGGCGCAAGTATTGTTCAATCCTCCCACGGCGCTCCCCGAACTAATCCAAATCCGCGTGGTGGCCGAAGATGACATCACCGAGACGACTTATACGATAAGACTATTAGACTACTACGAAGAACCTTGGAACAATTCGTTTTGCAACGGCGGCTTTGAAAGTTGGACCGACGACTTGCCCGACTGCTGGATGGGCAACGCAACTACAATGGAGACCTCGGTCATTAGTGAGACTTCCGATTCGCATGGGGGCTACTTGGCTGTTGCATTGAAGCACGAAGGAGATAATCCGGTCAACTTCTCTACCAAACCATTAAGCATAGTGGAGGACTTGGAATACCAAATCAGCTTCTATGCGAAAGGGACGGGAGAAGTACGTACCGGCTTTTACTATGGTAGCGGGAATGGCTTTGAATATAACAATTACCTCTCCATTTCTTCCGTCGAATGGACGCAATACACGCAAACCATTACGACAGCATACAACGGCACTGCGGCAGAACTTATCCTGTCTTTCAAGCAAGCCGATCTGATAATCGACGATGTGATGATGATTCCTATCAACGGAGAAGTAGAACCTGTTATTGTCGGGAACAGGCAAGAGGTCGACTTCGGCGAAGTATATATGCAAGAAACGGCCGATGTTGAGCAATTGATAGTAGCAGGCATTAACCTCACCGATGTGATGAGTTATGAGTTGGAAGGAGAGCAGGCCGATGTCTTTGTTTTAGACGAGATTGATTGGCAACCCGGTAGTAGGGGAGCGTTTAACGTTTCCTTTGCTCCCGATGGCCCCGGTGAGTATGAAGCCGAAATACTATTTTCGTCCGATGGCGAGACCTTATATACCGTTGCCCTGAAAGGCACAAGCCTTGCCCGCCATACCGACGCTACATTGGCCGATATCCTTATCGACGATGTTTTGATAGAAGGTTTCGACCCCGAAAAAACGGAGTACACGCTCATTATTCCGCTTTCCTATACAGGGATTCCCAATGTGAAGGCTACTGCTGTCGATGGTTTGGCCGATGTGGATATTACGCAGGCAGGCGCTATCCCGGGTGAAGCGGTAATTGTAGTAACGGCTCACGACGATACGATAACTAAGACCTATAAGGTGAACTTCCTCCGCTCGGATGTGGCGGTATTGCTCGATTTGCAGATGGATGGTACTACTATCGAAGGCTTCGACCCGACAGTGTACGATTATTATATTATCTTGCCCGATGGCTACACCGGTATTCCGCAATTTGCGGCTACGGTGGATGACGAAGTTAACGGGGCACAAGTGCTGTTCAGCCAACCGCAACGCGTCCCGCATAAGGTAGTCTTTACCGTGCAAGCAGCCGATGGAATCACGGAGGTGAACTATTCCGTAAGCCTCAGCTATTATAGCGAAGACCATTCCGCCAACCTCATCTTGAACGGTAGTTTCGAGTTCTGGTACGAAGATGCGGGCGGTAACCTGTTGCCCGACCATTGGTTCGGTTCGAAAACATCTATGGGAGTCGCCGCCGTGGTTATCTCCGACGATGCCGTGGAGGGCTACCACTCGGCCGAGTTGATTAATACGGTAAATATCCATAAGCGCCTCTCTACCGTGCCGGTAAGTGTGGGGATGAACGAACTGTATCAGATTACATTCTCGGCCAAAGGTTACGGCGATATACGTACCGCCTTGTACGATGGCCGCGACGAAGACGATGGCTACTTCTACAATGAATACATCCGCATCAACAGTGCCGAATGGGAAGTGTATACCCAATTCATCACGGCAGAGACGACTACCGACCTGGCCGAGTTTATCTTCTCGATGCGCAATACGCAAAGCCTGTTTATCGACGATGTGATAATACAAGTTGTATCGAACGACAGTATTAATACGCTAAACCCCGATAATATTTATGCCTACCACATCGGCAACAAGGTAGTGGTCGAAAACATTCCCGTCCACTCGCTTGTTAATGTTTACGATATGGGCGGAGTACTCGTCGAGGGCAAGAGGGCGGCAAGCAGTAAGGCTGAGTTTGTGCTTCCCGCACGCGGCGTGTACCTCATTACCATATCTTCCGAACGGATAAATAAGTCGTTGAAGGTAATTTACAGATAATGGAGTTTAGTTCTTCGCAGATAGGCTTAGCGTTTCTATTGACTGCCATTGCCGGGCTTTCTACCGGTATTGGCAGTCTTATAGCCCTGCTCGCCAAGAAGACCAACCGCAATTTCCTCAGCTTCTCGCTGGGGTTTTCGGCGGGGATTATGCTCTATGTCTCTTTTATGGAGATGATGCCCCAGGCCTTGGAGGAGTTGACTGCCGCTTTCGCCGAGAAGACGGGAACGCTTTACCTTATCTTGGCTTTCTTCGGGGGGATGCTCGTCATCAATGCCATCGACTTCCTCATCCCCGAAAACATCAACCCCCACGAAGCGCACGGCGTAGAGGATATGAACGATGCCTCCAAGCTGAAGCGCACGGGCATCATGGTAGCCATATCCATTGCCATCCACAACTTCCCCGAAGGGATAGCCACCTTTACCTCGGCGCTCACTTCGTTGGATGTGGCCATCCCCATCACCGTAGCCATTGCCATACACAACATCCCCGAAGGGATAGCCGTGGCCGTACCCATCTATCATGCCACCGGCAATAAGAAGAAAGCCTTCTGGTATTCTTTCCTGTCGGGATTGGCAGAGCCGCTCGGCGCCTTGATCGCCTATTTCTTCCTCATGCAATTCTGGACTCCCGTAATGAGTGGCCTCGTACTCTCGGCCGTGGCCGGCATCATGGTCTTTATCTCACTCGACGAACTCCTGCCCGGCGCCGAAAAGTACGGCAAGCACCATATCTCCATCATGGGTGTGGTATTGGGGATGATAGTGATGGCGGTGAGCTTGTTTTTGTTTGTATAAGGGTGAAGAACGTGCATTTTGCAGCAACGATTTTGCCCTTCCGATTCTTTCCATTATATTTGTCGAAAATGTTATGGTTGCAAAATAATTTAATCGAGAAG
>DAIREI010000046.1:0-7945 GCA_036795675.1 Bacteroidales bacterium | reverse complement strand
AAGCAAAACCCCTCGTTCACTATTTTTTCCTTTGGCAATCCTCGATATAGAAGTCGTTCACCACAACCTGCGCGATATTCACCAACTGAAAGAAGCCCGGCTTAGCCTGTCTTTACCTTCACTATACACTCATCCGGTAAAGAACACGATATGCATCTTCATTGCCGAATTTATTAGTAAGGTGATTAGGGATATTCAGCCCGATAAGCTCCTCTTCAACTTCTTGGTTCAATCGTTAAAGATACTGGAACTGACGGACAAGGGTTATGCCAACTTCCACCTGGTGTTTGCTATCCGCCTTACACGCTTTCTCGGCTTCTATCCCGATAGCGGCAGCTACGAAACCGGCGCTTTCTTCGACATGCAAAACGGCGTATTTACCCACAAAATGCCTCTGCACAACCATTTTCTTTACCGGGAAGAGAGTCACGGCCTGTCTTTATTATTAAGGATGAACTACGAGAATATGCACCGTTTCCGCCTGTCGGGGAGTCAGCGCACCATTATTATCAATAAGGCAGTAGAATACTACCGCCTGCATTTGGCTTATTTCCCCGAGTTAAAATCGCTGGAAGTGCTGAGTGAAGTATTTACATAAGTGAGCACATACTGCTCTATTACTATATAATTGATAACAAATTCGCCCTTCCGTTCGGTTCTTGTCTCATAAGCCTCGAAACTCGATTCCTTATTTAATACGGGCGCGAACGGACGGACATGCAGTTGTGTCTTGAACTCGATTTTGCTTTCGTCCAACAGCTTAAACAGGCTCTCTTTGGCCGACCAATGCAGGAGCAGATGAATAAGAGGTTCGGTAGTTGAAAGATTGGCGATTTCCTCTTCCGACATGAAACGTTCTTTTACGCGCTCTACCCGTGTAGCTATTTGTTCGATGTCGATGGCTACCCGCCGGGTTTGGCTTGCGATCGCGGCCACATATCCTTTGGTGTGGCTGATGCTGATATAATAAGAGCTATCGGTCAGATAAGGTTTGCCCGAAGGGAGGTAAGCAATCTCTATCTCTTCGCCCAGCATCTTTTTCAAGAGTAATCGCACTGACAGCCATTCGCAGCGGCGGTGTTCGCCCATCTTCTCAATAGTAGGGAGATAGCGGTCTTTATGCTCCAGCTGGTCCAGCAAGAATTCTGCATCATCCATGATTGGCATCACCCGAACTATTATTTCTTCTTTTCTACTTTGCGATGCCATAGACGATGCGTTTGTCCACCAGCTTATAACCGATACTGCCGATAGCCAGCAGGTCGCTCAATATATTGCGGGCAGTGTAATAGTTGATATGCGCAATCTTGCGGAATTGATTGATGCTGATATAGGGCTGTTCTTCCAGGTAGGCGAGCAGCTTATCCACCGGGCGAGTCAGTTGGATGTGCGTACCTTTCAGGCTGTTTATTTTACTCCAGGCGAGTTCCAACACTTCGGGTGCCAAAATATTCTCATCGTCGATACGGATAAAGGCGCGATAATCATCATCCTTATAGGGCGACTTGTGCGGCTTTTCTGCACTTGCGGTCACCTTCACTTCCAGTATTACCTTGCCTTCAATATTCCATTCCTTTGCCGAAAAAGGTACTTTGGGGCGGCAATACATTTCCGATGCTGCCTCAATCATGTAGTATTCTTCATCGCTGCGTATACCCGCAATATTACCGTTGTCCTTAACGCCGATAAGCAAGGTTCCGCCGTCGGTATTGGCAAAGGCCGAGAGTGTACGTGCTATTTTCTTGCTATCGCTCACCTCAAACTTAAAGTCCAGTTGTTGATGTTCTCCCTCGGCAATCAGGTTTAATATGCGATTATTCTTTCCCATAGCAGCCACAAAAGTACAGCGCAATAAGTAATGGATAGTATTAATTATTGTTAAACTCTTAAACCTGACAAACATTTCTGCATCTATACTGTTTTATAGGCAAAGAGTGTTATTTCATTAGTTATAGTTAAGGGTTAGTAATTCAATTTAGGAGGTTGGCGAAGTGATTTCGACAACCTTTTGTCATTTTAATAACCTCAGTACTCTATTTTTCTCCCTTAGCACCTAATTTAATCATTATTTAGGCTTAATAGGGGTTTACCTTGCTACAATATTAAATTGTCCCCATACTTCATGTTCCTTATATAATTGGATCGATTTTTTCGGCACATATAGGGTGCAACTCAATGAATTAGGAAATACATCTTCGCTAAGAACAGGAGGAATCTGGCTTTTGCAGATTATTTCTTCTATCAGGCCCGACCTCTCAAAGGCGCATTCTTCGATAAGCGAAACTGATTTGCCCAACGTAAGGCTTCGTATTTCGTCACAACTATTAAAGGCCATATTCTGGATCGTTTCCACCTTATCCGGAATAATAACTTCCGTAAGAGCTCGACAGAATCGGAATGCATTATCGCCGATAGAATCAAGCGAGTTAGGGAAATTTATCTTCTTTAATCCATCACAATAGAAAAAAGCGCTCTCATCAATATATTTTAATGATTTCGGGAAGGTAAGCTCTTCCAAACTTTCACAGTCTTTGAAAGCATCAATGCCAATATACTGCAACGACTTAGGCCATTCTATCTTTTTCAATTTCTCGCAGTGATAGAATGTCTTTTCTTCTATCCTATTCAAGTTTTTAGGAAGTTTTACTCGCTCTAAGTTCTCACAACTCACAAAGGCCAACAACTCTATTTCAGTAACCGAGTTGGGAATATCAATCTCTTTTAGTGCCGTACAATCCCAGAAAGCCGATTTACCGATTGTTTTTACAGTATTCGGGATATTAATCTCTTCGAGCGATGTACACATATAAAACATCGATTCGGGAATATTAGTCATTAGTCCCGGCAATGTTACTTCTTTCAAGTTCGGACATCTGCCGAAAGCGCCTTTCCCAAATTCCACCTCTGTCTTTGGAAACACAATGCGAACCAGGCTGTCGCACATGTGGAAGGCTCCCACTCCGATATACTCGATTGATTCGGAGAAAATCAGTTCCCTCAACCCGCAGCATTCATTAAAAGCATAATCTTCGATGCGGGTAAGCGTCTCGGGAAGGGTTAAGTTAGTTATTCCGTCCGAACCCCAGAAGGTATGTGGGGCGATGCTTGTTATGGAGCTTGGGATGACTAATTCAGTCAACCCCTGACATCTGCCGAAGGCTGAATTGCCTATTTTAGTAACCGACTCGGGGATTACTAAATGCTCCAGGCCGACACAAAATTCAAAGGCGTCATTGCCGATAGCAGTAACCGACTCGGTAATATACAAGTCCGTCACTCCCGCACAACCTGAAAAGGCGCCCTGCTTAACCTCGGTTATCGATTCGGGAAGATGTATTTTCTTCAAATTACTACAGCCGGAGAAAGCCCCCTCGCCTATATCGGTCAGTAACGGGGGGAAATCCACATTCTCCAATGCACGACAACCCGAAAAGGCCAACACCCCTATATGGCTTAAGCCATCGGGCAAATCAATCTCTTTAAGTTTGCTGCAACCGGCAAAAGCAAAATCGCCAATGCTGATGAGTTGGTTGGACAGCGTTAGGGAGTCAAGCTCTATGCAGCCCGAGAAAGCATGATTACCTATCCGGGTTATCGTGTTGGGAATCTCTACTGCCGAGAGCGATATACAATAGCTGAACGTATGGTCGTCGATAGCCGTAACACTGTACTCTTTCCCTTCATACTCTACCTTTTCGGGGATAATGATTTCTCCTATGTAGCGATAATAATCGGTGGTAGAAGCGCAAGTCAGGGTTACTTCGTCGCCATGGATGGTATAATACAATACATCATCTCTGTTCATCTTCACCGAGAAATCGTAAGCATAAGCGCTCGAGATGCAGAGCAGGTTTGTTAGTAATAAGCAGATTTGTTTTCTCATATACTTTATTTCTATCTTTCTACAATAGTTTGCCGGCCCCAAAACTCATGTTCCTTATAGGCCTTGGCGGAGCCTTTCGGTACATACACGGTACAGTTTAAGTCCTCCGGAAATGCGTCGATAACTTTAGGTGGTATTGAAACCTTGCAGATTATCTCTTCTATCTTTTCGTCCTGATAGAAAGAGCTCCATTGAAGGAGCGAAACTGATTTCCCCAATTCAATGCTTCTCAATTCGGGGCAATTCATAAAGGCGGAATAATCAATCACTTCTATTCCATCGGAAATGATTACGCGGCGGAGAGACGAACAACTTTCAAACATTAATTCGGACACCACATTTATCGACTTGGGCAGGGTTACTTCTTCCAGCCCTTTGCAAGAAAAGAATGCCGATGTACCAATGGAGTCGATGGAATGGGGAAAACTCAGTTTCTTCAATCCGTCACACCCGGCAAAAGCCGCTTCTTCGATACTCTTCAACGATTTCGGGAAGTTGATTTCCGTCAATCCTTCACATCCTACAAATGCTTCAATGCCGATGTATCGGAGCGGTTTCGGCCAATTAATCTTATTCAACTTCTTGCAATAGGCAAACGCGCTTTCTTCCACTCTTTCCAGCGACTTGGGCAGTTTCACGCTTTCGAGGCTTGCACATCTTTCAAACGCATATTTTCCTATATGGGTTACCGTATTGGGAATAGTGATTTCCTTCAGCGCATCGCAATGCCAAAAAGCGCTTTCTTGTATCGACTTAACGGTTTTGGGGATAATGATTTTCTCTAAAGCGGTAGACTTGTAGAACAACATTTCGGCAATTTCTTCCAAATCAACGGGAAGTTCTATATCCGTTAGTTGAGGACATCGGCCAAAGGCGCCCTTGCCGATTTTAACATCACGCTTCGGTAATACAATGCGCACCAGGTTATCACAACGGTGAAACGCTCCTTCGCCGATGAATGTGACTGATTCGGGGATAATCACTTCGGTCAGTCCCGGGCACTCGGCAAAAGCATAATTATCAATATAAGTGACCGACTCGGGAAGGTTTAACTCGCTAAGGTTGTCGGCTCCGTAGAAAGCATTCGACCCGATGTGGGTTACCGTGTTGGGAATAACCAGGCGCATCATACTCTCGCAATCGCCGAAAGCATTATTGCTTATCGATGTGATGGAATGGGGGATAATCACTTCAATCAAGCCCTTGCATTCGGCAAAAGCCTCTATGCCGATGTGGGTAACGGACCCCGGAATATGCAATTCATACAATCCCTCGCAGCCCTGAAAGGCTCTATTGCCTATAGAGGTAACCGAATCGGGTATATAGACTTGCTCCAACCCTTTGCATTTAAAGAAAGTGTCGTTTCTAATCTCGCGTATCCCTTCGGGCAGTATGGCCTCTTTTAATAGATAGCAGTTCGCAAATGCGCCTGCCCCTATTTCGTTAAGCGAGTCGGGGAAAGCAAGGCCTTCCAGGTCGAAGCAGCCCGAAAAAGCCAAGTCGCCAATGCGTGTAAGGCCTTCGGGCAATACCACCTCATTCAGTTGGGTGCATCCTTCGAAAGCAAAGTTACCTATCGACACCAAACCCGTGGGGATATTAATCTCGTTGAGGTAGTGGCAGCCCGAAAAGGCATTATCGCCGATACGGGTTATGCTGTTCGGCAACTCCACCTTACGCAATGCCACACAACGATAAAATACTTCATCGTCGATGGCGGTAACGGTATAAGCGCCGCCTTCATACTCCACGTGTTCCGGCACTTTCACAGTACCCAGGTAACGGCCGTATTTGCCTATGGTATCGCAAGTAAGCGTAACTTCCGTGTCATGTATAGTAAAATAAAACTCGTCTCCGGCCTCCCCTTCTATCATGAAGTCGTAGGCATTAGCGTTCGATAAACTAAGCATAATTGTCAGCAGTAAGTAGAATAGTTTCTTCATTGTTGAATGTTTAGTGTTTATTTCCTCCTCTCCACAATATTAAATCGTTCCCAGAATTCATGATTTTTGTAGGCATCGCCTGCCCCTTTGGGGACGGATACGGTGCATTTTAACTGCATGGGAAAAGCTGAAGAATCCACATCGGGTGGAGTGGGATTCATACAAATTATTTCTTCTATCTCCTTCGAATTATCGAAAGTACATTCTTCGATGAGCGATACCGACTCGCCCAGGGTAAGGCTGCTGATTCGGGGGCAATCGGTAAAAGCATAAGACTTGATTGTTTCTATTTTACCGGGGATAACGACTTTATTCAACGACCGGCAACTGTAAAAGAGAGCATCGGCTACCTGCTCTAAAGCACTTGGCAACGTCACTTCTTCCAGATTGTCGCAAAAGCGAAATGCCGCTTCGTTTATGCTTTCGATGGAGTTGGGCAGGTTGAGTTTCATTATTCCATCACATCCTTCAAAAGCAGCCCATTCGATGGTTTTAAGCGATTTGGGCAAGTAGAGTTCCCGGATAAGTGCACATCCGCTAAATGCTTCTCCGCCGATGTGTTGGAGCGACTTCGGCCAAACAATCTCTTGCAAGTTCTTACAATTATAGAATGTCATCTCTTCTATCCGTTCTAACGATTTGGGCAGTTTAATTTTTTCCAGCTTCGTGCATCCCATGAAGGCCGTCCTACCTATGGCAGTAACCGAATTGGGTATATTCACCTCTTTCAATGCAGTGCATTTCCAGAAAGTACTGTTGCCTATCTTCTTGAGCGCCTTGGGGAAATGGATGGTTTCGAGCGAAGTACATTGATAAAACATCATCAGGCTGGTTTCGGTCATCCAATTGGGGAGGGTTATTTCTTTCAGGCTCGTACATTGGCCGAATGCGCCATCGCCAAACTCTATTTTGGTCTTAGGGAAGACAATGTTAGTCAAGCTATAACATTTATGGAAAGCGGCTTCGCCTATATAATCGACCGATTCGGGAATAATCAACTCCTTCAAACCTGTACATTCGGCAAAGGCATAATCATCAATGCCGAGAAGCGACTCGGGAAGAACCAGTTTGGTTATGCCGGTGGAACCCCAAAAGGCGTCGGAACCGATACCTAAGACCGAATTCGGAATAACCAGCTCGGTCAATCCCGTGCAATTGAAGAAAACTAAATCTTCAATATGCGTAATGGAACTTGGGATGATCAATTCGGTCAATCCTTCGCATCGTCCGAAAGCTCCCTCTCCGATACTCGTAACCGATTCGGGAATTATCAGGCTTTTCAACGCAGTGCAATACAGAAAAGCGTTATTACCTATTGTAGTTACGGTTGGGGGGATGTACAACTCTTCTAAGCCCGAACAATCCAGAAAAGTCCCTGTCCTTATCTCGATGATTGATTCGGGCCAAACTATCTTCTTAATATTGCGGCAACCCGAAAAAGCGCCACTGCCTATTTCGGTTAGCGCCGGAGGGAAATCGATGCCTATAAGGCCGGTGCAACCCGAGAAGGCTAAATCGCCGATACGCTCCAAGGTTTCGGGCAGTTTCATTTCCTTCAATTTGCTGCATCCGCTGAATGCAAAATCGTCGATGGAGACCAATTGTTGGGGCAGTACAAGCGTGTCGAGCGCGACACAACCTGCGAAGGCATGCTTACCTATACGGGTTACCGTTTCGGGTATCTCCACCTCTCTAAGCCCTACACAATGGCTGAATGTATTGTCGTCGATAGCAGTTACTTTATATTCCTTCCCTTCATATTTTACACTTTCGGGTATGGTTATCTTTCCGCTAAAGCGATAATAATCGGTTGGCGAAGCGCAGGTGAGGGTAACCCCATCTTCCGTAATGGTGTAATACATAGTTTCCCTTCTCCACTCTTCGATAGCGAAGTCGTAGGCTTTTGCGCTTGACAGGCAAAGCAAGCTTGTAAGTAATAAGCAGAATAGTTTTCTCATTTAATGTTTAGTGTTCAGTGTTTAGTGTTAAAACCTCTCCCCCCGCCCTCTCCTAAGGAGAAGGAGCTTTAGAGTCCCCTCCTTGGGAGGGGATTAGGGGAGGTGACTACTCCCTCACATACATCTCGTAGGTATAGGTGAATTTTTTTGTTTCTCCCGCC
>DAIREI010000045.1:0-7949 GCA_036795675.1 Bacteroidales bacterium | reverse complement strand
AAGTTCTTCGAGTCGGTTCTTGCTTTGAGCCAGTTAATGAGCATTTCGCGCTTCTCAGCAGGCAATTTGCTCGATGTTTTCAGGTAAACCAAGGTGGTCGGCTCGTATTGCCCCGACTCGACATTTACCATCCAGGTTCGCGAAATAGACACTTCCTGCACGCGAGGGAAAAGAGTTTTCATTTCGGGCAATATCTCTACGCTCAGCTTATCGAACTCTTCGTATTTCTCCAACTCATTTTGCAGCGAATCGATTATCCCTATTTGCTTATCAATGGTTCCTTGGGCATCTTCGTAAAAGTCCTTCAGCAACATTGTTCTCAACTCTTCACGGTTCTCTTCCAAGCCGCTATTGCTTCCCTGCTGAATTTCTATCGTAGTTCCCTTCAATCCGTAATTGGATAAGTTGGACTTAGCTTGCGCTACATAATCGTCGGGTATTGTCTTTCCTACCACCAAGAGTTTTATGTTTTTCTCTTTCCGGTTTGCCGATATTTCTTTATCTACGATATAAGAACCGGGATAGGCAAGTTCTTTGTTGATAAAGTTATTGGCATTAGTCTGAAACACATTGCTACGCAACATATTATAAGTAATGAAAGCGGCCGGGATAATGGTGCAGATAACGATGATGGTTATCAGGCGGGAGATCTTCTTTTGCCGTGTACTGTCTACTTGTTTCTTTATCGGAAACTTCAGCAGGCGGACGGCAAAGAAGGTAGACAGGCCGATGAATACCGTATTGATAAGATAGAGATAAAGCGCTCCGAAAACGAAATAGAGGTTGCCCGTTGCTATACCAAACCCTGCCGTACACAAGGGAGGCATCAAAGCGGTAGCAATGGCTACACCGGGTATTACGTTACCTTTATTCTTCGAGCAACTGGCTATGATACCGGCACATCCGCCGAAGAAAGCAATCAATATGTCGTAGATAGTGGGCGTGGTTCGAGCCAACAGTTCCGATTGTGCTTCGGAAATGGGCGATATAAGGAAAAAGAGCGTGGAAGCGATAACCGAGTACATGGTAGCCACGCCAAAGCTGCGGATACTCTTCTTAAACAATTCGAAGTCGTTGATACCCATCCCCAACCCGAATCCCATGATGGGACCCATAAGCGGCGAGATTAACATGGCTCCGATAATGACGGCGGTAGAGTTGATATTCAACCCCAAACAAGCCACAAGAATAGCGAATATCAATACCCAGAGGTTAGTTCCCTTAAACTCTACCCCTTTCTTTATCGATTCGATGGTATCGAAGTCCGATTCCCTCTCTTGGTTGATGTCTAATCGTACAAGGAAGAAGTCCCTTAAGCGGTGCAATATGTCTTTGAAAGAGTTGTCGCTCATAGAAATGTTTAGTGTTTAACGTTTAATGTTTATCGGCGGTAAATCCCGCTTTATAACAACGAATAGATAAATTCCGATTAATAGCGTATTGAAGCCCATGTGCGCCCAAGTATTGTGTATGGGTATAAAGTAAGATATAGCATACAATACGGCGGCCAGCAGGGTATAGAAACCCACGGTTTTCAGGTTGTAACGGATCGGGTACTTGGCTTGCCCAACAAAATAAGACAACACCATAATCAACCCGTTCCCTATCAAACCCGCCCAGGCACAGGCCCAATAGCTGTATTTGGGTATAAAGATAATATTTATCGCGATAATTACCAAACAGGCAATGATGGAAAAGATGGCGCCCCAGCGGGTCTTATCGGTAAGCTTGTACCAGAGCGACAGATTGAAATACACGGCAAAGAACAGTTCGCCTATCAGCACAATGGGCACAATGCCCAAGCCTGCAAAGTATTGAGGTTCGATAAAGTATTTGATAATATCGATGTAAAATGTTACTCCAAGGAAGACAAACAGCCCGAAGATGACGAAGTAGGTCATCACGTCTGAGTAGGTCTGCTTGGCATCCTTGTCTTTCCCTTTCTCGAAGATAAAAGGCTCATAGGCAAAACGAAAGGCTTGGGTAAACATCATCATAATCTGGGCTATCTTGAAGCAGGCGCTGTAGATGCCCAACTGGGCAAAGCCGTCGGAATAGGGGTAGACCTTGGGGAATATTATCTTGTCTGCTACCTGATTGGCTACGCCTGCTACGCCCATAATCACTAGGGGGAAGCTGTATTTAATCATCTCTTTGGCCAATGCCCGATCGAACTTATAGCGAAAGCCCATCAGCTCGGGAATAAGAAAGGACATCTCAACCGCTGTGGCTATCAGATTGGATATAAACACATAGCCGAGCTTGTATTCGGGGAAATAGAACCAAGAAATGGCTTCGGGGTTGTGTTCATATATCCAGGGGCAAAGCTTTAAGAAGAACAAACAGAGCAAAGCATAGATGGCCACGTTCATAATGTTAAGCCCGGCAAACTTCTTGGCTTTCTTCTTGTAGCGCAGGTAGGCCATGGGGATGGCTCGGAAAGCATCAATGCTGAGAATGAGCAGCACAATACGTATATAGGATTCGGGTATATCGTCTTCCCAAATGAAAGTCCTTATCTCGGGCAAGAAAGCCATAAAGATAACCAAGAATAGCGCCACGATACTCCCCACAATCAATATGGCGGTAGAGTATACCGTATAGGGTTTATATTTATCTGTCTGGTTGACAAAGCGAAAGAAGCCGGTCTCCATGCCGAAAGTAAGAATAACCATGATAAGCCCGATGTAGGCGTAGAGGTTGGTCATCATCCCGAACTCTTCGGGAACGAGCGTATAGGCAAAGAGGGAAGTCATCAGCCAGCTCACCATCTTCACCAAGATGTTGCTCCCACCGTAGACTACACTATCTTTTAGCAATGACTTTGTTCCGGACATACAGTTGTTGAAAAGAATAAGCAAAGGTAAAGCAAATTTGGCGAAAAGACATTATCTTTGCCCAACTCTATAATCAACTAACACCTATACTATGGAATTGCAACTGATTCAAAACCGAATTTATGAGATAAGAGGGCAACGAGTAATGCTCGACTTTGATTTAGCCGAGATGTATCAAGTACAAACCAAACGATTAAAAGAACAGGTAAGAAGAAATATCGAACGATTTCCCGAAGACTTTATGTTCCAACTTTCAGAAAAAGAATTTGAACTGGTCGCATTTTGCGACCGGTTTCCAAATAGGCTCAAACATAGCTCTGTAACTCCTTTTGCTTTTACTCAAGAAGGAGTTGCTATGTTGTCAGGAATATTAAGGTCGTCTGTGGCAATACAGGTAAATATACAAATTATGCGCGCCTTTGTTGCGCTTCGTCAATCCGTTTTGGGATATGCCGAACTCAATCAAAAACTTGAAACTTTTATGATTGAAACCAACATGCAGTTTAATGACATCTATTTAGCTTTGTCTGAACTTGCGTCCAAAAAGGCAGAAGAAGAAAGCAGGCCGCGCAGACCGATAGGCTATCAGCATTATGATAAAGAAGAGTAATGCGCTTATCACAATTTGCTATAAAATAACAATTTACAATCTTGAAGTCACAAATTGTGACTTCAAGTTGAGGGAATATTCCTAAGCCTAAAACAAATACCCCTGCTCATCTCCTCTTTTCCTATCCAAATGCGAGTAGGCCAATGTAGTAGCTTCGCGTCCCCGTGGGGTGCGTTTCAGGAAGCCTTCTTTAATCAGGAATGGCTCATATACCTCTTCTATGGTTCCGGGGTCTTCCCCCAAGGCGGTGGCTATGGTAGTAAGCCCGACAGGGCCTCCACTGAACTTGTCGATAATAGTAAGCAATATCTTGTTATCAATCTCATCGAGACCGTACTTGTCGATGTTGAGCGCTTCGAGGGCAAAGCAGGCTATCTCTTCGTCTATTCGTCCTGTGCCTTTTACTTGGGCAAAATCGCGTACGCGACGCAGCAAAGCGTTGCAGATACGGGGGGTACCGCGGCTTCGCGAAGCAATCTCTTTGGCGGCTTTGTCGTTGCACGGAATGTCTAAGATGTTGGCCGAGCGCTTTACGATGCCGGTTAATGTGTCTACATCGTAGTATTCGAAGTGAAGGTTGATGCCGAAACGGGCGCGTAGGGGCGAGGTCAGCAATCCGCTACGGGTGGTTGCCCCTACCAGCGTAAAAGGCTCTAAATCTATCTGGATAGACCGTGCGCTTGGGCCTTTATCTATCATTATATCGATGCGGTAATCTTCCATAGCCGAGTAGAGGTACTCTTCCACTACGGGGCTAAGGCGGTGTATCTCGTCGATAAACAGCACATCGTTCCTCTCGAGCGAGGTGAGGACGCCTGCCAAATCGCCGGGCTTGTCCAGCACAGGACCTGAAGAGATTTTGAACCCGACGCCCAACTCGTTGGCTATAATATTGGATAGGGTAGTCTTCCCCAATCCCGGAGGGCCATGCAGCAACACGTGGTCGAGCGCTTCGGCACGCATGTTGGCCGCCTCGACAAACACTTTCAGGTTACCGACAATCTTGTCTTGTCCGCTGAAACTATGGAACGACAAGGGGCGGAGCGCATTCTCAAACTCACGTTCCTTATCATTAATCCGGGCGGAATGTATATTGAAATTTTCCATTATATCTTTTCTCCGTAAGCTAAATCGCCCGCATCGCCCAAACCGGGTACGATATAAGCCTTGTCATTCAGGTCGGGGTCAACTGCCGCCGCCCAAATCGTTGTACGGTCTTCGGGGAATACTTTCTTCGCGGTCTCTATTCCGCAATGGCTGGCGATAACACAAGCCACATGAATCTTAGCGGGCGTCCCCCTTGTCAGCAGGGCATGATAAGCCAATTCCAGCGAACCACAAGTAGCCAGCATCGGGTCGACAAGAATCAGTGTCTTGCCATCTATAGAGGGTGAGGACAGGTATTCCACCTTGATGTCGAAATGCGTATGGTCTTCGCTGTAGTAGCGGGCCGCCGATACGAAAGCATTGTCGGCTTTATCGAAATATTGAAGGAAGCCGTGATGAAAGGGCAGCCCCGCACGCAGTACCGTAGCCAACACAATCTGCTCGTCGGGGAGCATCATCTCCGAAATACCCAAAGGCGTCTCTACTTCTACTTTCTTATATTGCAGCGTCTTACTGATTTCGTAGGCAATCACCTCGCCTATGCGTTCTATGTTTCGGCGGAAGCGAAGGCGGTCACTATGAATATGAACATCGCGCAACTCGGCTACGAATTGGTTTAGCAGACTGTTATTCTCGTTCAGATTATGTATAGTCATGATGTGCAAAATTAGTCATTTTCAAGCGAAATACCATAGGTTGTCGTCTCCACAAAGGCATTAATCCAAGGATTACTCTTTTTGCTGCCTGCCAAATTGGAGTTATGCCACAGGCACAGATAGTCCCCTCCCGACTCCTTACACTGGTCGATAAGGTGCTTAATTCGCTTTATCCCTCGGTCTGCTTTCATCTTTTGATGGAATATCAAGGTCGAATCCATCATCACGGTAGGATGAATGGTCAGGTCGGATACCTGGTCTCGCCTCAAGTCGTAGAACTTGTAAGGAATGGCCGTACCCGAACGGAAGCCACACACATGGGCAAAAGCTAACGTGTAATCGTCGGTGAAACCCGCCAACGCCAATTCTTCGAAGGTTTCGGGGCTTTGCATCCTAAGGAAATGCTGGCGGGTAGTGTAGAGCCTATATCCCAATACCTCCTCCAGCTCGGCTCTTTCCTTCGTAAGCAACTTCATATTGCGATGCGTGTTGTACGAGGGGTGTAGCCCGATATTTACATCCTTCAGCTGCTTCAGGTAGTGATAATACTGAAAAGGGGTGATAAGAGTAGACCGGTCATACTTGCTTTCTTCTCCCATCAAGATAAACAGATGGTAGGGACGGTTCTGTTGCCGGTGAAATTTATCGATATACATCAAAGCAGCATAGTAGGGATCTTCTTTCAGGTGTAACCCTGAAGCCGTGCGATCTACTATTCTATCAAATCGTAGCTTGAGTAAATCTTTGGCTATGCCTCCCATAGCCCGCACCACTCCTCGGTTGCGATAGCGGTAAGGATTGTCTATATCGAAGGTATTGATTAACTTAAACTTCCTTAGCTTAAACCCCGATGTATCGTCGCCTCTCTTCTCCCATTCCTTCTTCAGCAGATACGCCCAACGGTCGACAACAGGAACATCCAGCGATTTATGCCGATATAATAACGACTCGGCAGGAGAGAAACGCCCGTGCTGGTCAAGCTTTTTAGGATAAAGCTCCTCGTAAAGCGTAAGCAGATAAAAGGTAGCCGAGAAGACATCGAAAGGAATATCGCCCTTGTCTGACGAGAAGAGAGTAAGAAACCCATTCCACGATGAGACGGCCAACTCTTCTTCTTCCCTCTCCCTCAATCCTTGTTCGAAGACCAATCCATAAGGAATAATATGCAATCCGTGGTTAAACTCCTCTTCCGAATAATTAATGCATGGCGATTGAGACGAAAGATACTCCTCCCTGTCGGAAGTTATCCGAAACTCGCTGCCCAAGATATGATTAAACAAGTGGGTAGCTGCATAAGACAGGCGGGTCAACTTAACCTCGGGAGTGTAAATGGTAATCATCGGGAGACAAAGATACGATAAAATCAGTTATCAGTCATCAGTTAACAGTTATCATAATTTAATAACTCCTCGTAGGGGTCGCCTTCCAATCCGAGCAGATGGGCAAATGCAGGCTCCGTCTTATATCCTTGCTTTTTCAGCTCGATAATCATTTTCCGGAACTCATCACCATGCTTGTAGAGTAGCTCGTGCTCAACTATCATGTGGCGGTAAGCCCGTTGTTCTTTTACAGGAATATTTTGTCCGAATAGCTCCACCTCTAAATCATCCAGCAGAAAATTAACTATTACGGCTTCGTTTTCCTCATCTTCCCTCATGCAAAAGCGTGGTTGATTGCCAAAGAGTTGTTGGGCAGCAATCATAAACTCTCTTTTATCCGTCCAATAGCAAAGAATATCCAAGTCGCTGCTTTCAATATCAATATTAATTGGGATAGTCCCTACAAGCACAGGCGTATAAGCTTCGAGTTTATCCAAAACCTGATAAGCGGTCAGCACCCGGTATGCCTGTTGTTGCCGCTCAGCACCCGATTTCAGGTATTCTATGTTATTGAAATAAGTAGTCATAAGCAATATTTTCTTCGCTTCTTAACGAACCAATAAGCAAAGATACATTATTTTTAGTTTAGATATATTCTTAATATCTTTGCTATGAAACCAGATATGATTAACGTGGAAGTAATACAATTCAGAGAATGGGAATTAATCGTAGATAAAGAACTTACAAAGCAAACCTACGATAAAATTGAGACCGGAAGTCCTGAAAGTTGTGGTTGTAATGATTGCAATAATTTCATTCTCAACAGGGAAATTATTTATCCCGATGAAATCAAAAAATTGCTTTGCAACCTTGGAATTGATTATCAAAAAGAAAGCGAAGTATGGTCTTGTTGTCAACAAGAAAATGGAGTACAGCTATATTCAGGTTGGTTCCATTTCAAAGGGCAATTTAAAGGCAAGAATTGTATGATTCCGACAGATACTGAGAGTTCTATTTTTGACTTGACACCTGTAAATGAGAACTTCAGCATAGGCTTTCGCTATGATAATGCATTGACCTATTTCGATGATAAAAACGATATTGTCCAGATTGAATTTAGTACAAGTGTTACTTTGTAATAGAGATAGAAAGACAGATTAAGACTTTCATGTATAAATGAAACTTTCGTCAAATATTCTGTTTTTATACGATATAAAATTACTTTTGCCTATTTTACGGTTATCCCGGAATACGTTTGTGCTGAATTCAAGATATATTTGCTCATAATCGCTCTGCCGTGAGCGAGACCCTCGCTTAGCCGTGAGCGACAATACGCAAGCCTATCAACATTGAATGGCATAAGCATTGAAACTGATAACTGAAAAGAGGCTTATAATTTGTGCCTTGTGAAATTACAATT
>DAIREI010000044.1:0-8031 GCA_036795675.1 Bacteroidales bacterium | reverse complement strand
CTATTTGAACAAATTCTCTCTACCGAGCTTAAATCCCTATCGGGATTCTTTATTGAGATCAATAATTAAATCAGGATTAATCAGTTCATTCCGCGTGCTATTGGAGAAGATCAAAGTCTATCTCCAACTGATAATACTTTGGTTTTTCAATCTCGCCTGCATTACTGAGGGTAAGTCCTATCAGGCGGACTTTCTTCAATCCGATGTCGGCCATGTCAAGCAACTCCAATGCCACTATCCAAAGGCTGGGGTAGTCGTCGACGAAATTAGGTAGGGTTTTGCTCCGGGTGATTTGCTTAAAGTCGGAGTATTTGATTTTCAAGGTTACGGTTCGCCCGCCGAAGTGGCGTTGAGAAACCCTTCGCCAGGTTTCTTCGGTTACTTCCTGCAGTCGGTTGGTCAGTTCTTCGCGGTCATTCACGTCGGTAAGGTAGGTGATTTCCGAGCCTACTGATTTCCTTATCCGGTGGGGTTCTACTTCGCGGTGGTCGATAGCGCGGGCGTTGAGGTAGTAAGTATGACCCGCTTTGCCGAAATGCTTTACGAGTTCGGCTTCGCTGAATGTTTTCAGGTCGCGCCCGGTGTGTATTCCCAATGTGTGCATCTTCTCGGCCGTTACCCGCCCGACTCCCCAAAACTGCTCTATCTTCAATTCTTCTACAAAGGCTTCGGCCTCGCTGCCCGTAATCACAAACAAACCGTCGGGCTTCTTCCAATCGGAAGCTACTTTGGCCAAGAACTTATTGACCGATACACCGGCCGAGGCGGTAAGCCCGGTTTCGTGTTTTATCCGTTTCTTTATTTCGCGGGCAATAATCGTGGCCGAAGGCATATTAATATGATTGACTGTCACGTCGAGGTAGGCCTCATCCAACGAAAGCGGTTCTACCAAGTCGGTGTATTGGAGAAAGATGTCGCGTATCTGGTGTGATACACTTTTGTACACATCAAATCGTCCGGGAGTGAAGATGAGAAAGGGACATTTATTCAACGCCGTCTTAGAAGGCATTGCCGAACGGACGCCATACTTTCTCGCCTCGTAGCTTGCCGCGGCCACTACGCCGCGCTCGCCCGAATAGCCTACCGCCAACGGCTTGCCTCTGAACGCCGGATTATCCCGCTGTTCGATAGAAGCATAGAAGGAGTCCATGTCTATATGAATTATTTTGCGCAAAGTATAAGAAAATTCAATGTTTAAGGTTTTGTATTTGTGGCTCTATCAATTCATTCCTTCTCCGTTCCATTTCCCGCGTAGGCATGCCGATAGATAAACGGCGCTCATCTACATGTTCGATGTCTTCTATCTGGTCGTCTGTTATATTATTGTATATGGCATAAACATACGGTGTTTGCATATCCAACCTCTCTCGGTCTATCATAAAGCCATATTGGTCTGGAGAAGCTTCCCCTTTCCGCACATACTCCAACAACAGTTCTCTTAAGATTTCATTCTCATAATTATGAATAAAGACTACTTCCACCCCAGCAACCCAACGATGATTCTCTTGTCCATAAAGTCTAGTGTTAGGGTATCCATGTTTTTGCATTATGGCTAATAGCTGTTCGGCATTTTCTTGATCTACTTCCTGCATCTTCTGATATGCCTCTTCACTACGAGTCTTATCTTTTCTCACACCTTGGTCTTTATTACGAATAGCTATCAATTCTTCTATTACGGCCTGCCGTTCCGGCGTGAAGAAATCAGCGGCTTTCTGCTTCATTGCAGGAACAACCGAATCAATGAAGTTGGGATATTCAAGTAATAGTTCGTTCATCAGCAAGCTGTCTTTTTCTAATACTCTATAGGCTTTATTATCGAATGTTCCATATTCAGCGGACAGCTTATCCATATAATACAATGCTTTATCAAATTGTTTCCTTTTCATCAATAAAGCGCTATATTTTTGCATTTCATAATACAAAGGCTGATTAATCATCGGGCAACGCTTTTCTGCTTCAGCCAATTTCTCGAATGCCAAATCTTCGTTCCCTTCTAAACTAGCAATATCTGCTTCATGAATAAGCTGATAATAACCGCTCTTGATATAATCCAGCTCAATGGCTTCCTGTGAATGGGCAGAAAATAAGATTGCCACACAGCATAAGATAAAGATTATTAGATGTTTCATAATGATATTGGCATTTTATTACTGCAAATATAATTAATAATTGACAGTGAACAAAAAGATGCGCTAGCATTGGCACATTAGTAGCCGTGGGTGTAAACCCACGGGACAGGGCATCCTATTGCATTAAGGAGCTGCGTAGCTGCGATATATTAATTTAACATGACGCCGCTATGCGGCTCTCTCCCTTCTCTGTGATTATTCCGTGGGCTCACGCCCACGGCTACTAATATTCCAACGCTAAAGCGTTTTATCGGATAATAGAAATATAAATCATCGGAATGGACTTAATATTAAATGCGAGCGTAGTAAACATCCCTTTTCTTCTTCGTAAAAAAGAGTAAGGTTAACAAATAGCTTTTATGTTCCTTAATACACATGTATGCTGCCTTGCGCCGAGGGGAGGTAATTAACGCCTACCCAGGTAATCATAAGCAGGACAAACGCGATGGGAATCAACCAAAGGGCGAATACCTCTTGTTTGCGACCCAAGAGCCTGACGTGTATATAGGCCAGGTAGGCTAAGGCTGTAATGAATGCCCAGGTTTCTTTCGGGTCCCATTCCCAATAATGCCCCCAGGCCTCTTTCGCCCAAACGGCTCCCATCAACATTCCCAATACCAGAAAACCGAATCCGACGTAGACGATGTTATCTATAAACTCAAATACGCGCTTATCGGAAATGCCGAGCTTGTTTATCTCGAATAATTGGATGAAAGCGCCTATCGTAGCCGCGCCGAGCATGGCGTACGACAGGATATAGGAGATTACGTGGGGGATGAACCAAATGCTCTGCAAGGCAGGCATCAGGTTCTTGGAGTGTATCTCGGGTTTGAATAGATTGATGCAAAGAAATACAATGGCTATCAATGCCGAGAAAGAGAGTAACCATTTATACTGCCAACGGCGATAAGCTAAGTATCCCACAAGCGCCAGGAAAAAAGAATACCAGAGCCGTGTTTCGCCCATGGTGCGCATAGGCGGACGCTCCAGGTGTATCCAGAAACCGGTGATAAAGACGGCCAGTATCAGTATGCCGCATAGCATCAGTATGTCGGGCAACCGTTTGGGCAGCTTGCGTATATAAACAAGGCTACCTGCCGCTATCCAGCATAGAATGGCAGGCAAGGCAAACCATATAAAATTGTTCCAAGTCATATTATTATAAAGTGAAGAACTAAGAACTAAGAGTGAAGAGTTAATGGCGCAATGCAGAAAATTCTTCGTTCTTAGTTCTTAACTCTTAGTTCTTTTTCTTCCATTCCAAATCATCGCTATCGAACCCAATGCTATCAAGGCAAAGCCGATAAATACGGGAGTTTTCCAAGGGTCGTACACCAACTCCATGCTGCTGTAAGTAGACATGTTGCCGGCTTGGTTGTCGTAGCCGTATTGGTATATAGTCCAATTTCCCATTTGCAGGGGTTTGTTTACCTCGAGCAAGGTTCTTTTCTTTTTACCATCGGGGGTATAGGCCTCAATATCCGACATAAACCGTTTGGGCTCTGCTTGAGTCATTACAATGCAATACTGTTCGCTGAGCGGCAAAGTCATATAAAGTTGTGCGTTATTGCCGCCGCAAACCCAACCCGTATGTACTTCGCCCGTGGTGAGGTTTTCTGCCCTAATCAGAGCTGCAGGGGTTGAACCCGGCATGGGAACTTCGCGATAGGTACTGTCACTACTGCGAACTGCCTGATGGATATACTCTTCCACCTCTATTTTCCAACCGTTGAGTTTGCCTTTTTTATCATTTACGTCAATCTGGTAATAGTCGGGCCGGGATTCCGGCTGCGCTATTCCCGTTTGGCGGTCGATGATAGTCAGTTGGGGAGGATAATCTTCCATATCGAAGTCGAATAGATGTATGGCAATGGGCAATTCCTTCACCTTGTCTTCATTGTCGAATACACGCCACTCGGTTTCTCCTTCGCGCACGTACATCAGGTAGCGTTCCATATCGGCATAGCCTATTCCGGAGGCAAACAGCACTAACCATAACCCTATATGATTACAGTAGAAACCGTAGTCGCGCCACTTGAATCGCCACAGCCGTCGCATGATGAGCGTGCCGAGCGAAAGCAATAGTATGGTATAAATGAGAACAAAAGGCCATGAACGGGTCATTTGGTTAAAACCCGACTTGAGGAATAGCGTTCCGTCTGCAAATTCTTCCGTGCCGGCCAACTGAGGGGTAAGCCCCATGATAAGGCTTAAAAACAGCAAGGCAAGAATAAGTGATACCGCCATGCGAACCCCGGAGAACCACTTTACAAAGCGGCTGTTCCTTCCGAGCGACAGCAGAAAACACAGGAGCAGCATAACGCCTCCTACTATATAGTTGACCGGAGAGGCCAACAGGTAGAAATTGAAGCTGCCTATGGAAAATTGCAGCGCAAGGCTGGTTGCTATAATACCACCGGCCACAATCAAACTCTCGGCAAACCCCCAAGGGAATTGCCAGAGTTCGTGTTTGTTTGCTTTCTCTTTAGTTTGAGACATTTATTATTTCGAAGAAAACAACTTAGGAGTAATGTTTATGGATACCCAAGCCCAGTCTTGCCAGCTATTCCGGCTTCCTCCTTTTACTATATCCATCGATTCCGTACCCAACATAAACGAATAGCCTGCCATTAGCTTAACATCCGGCATAATCGAGTAGTTGATTTGTAAGTCAAATTCAGAACCTAAGGTTTTCTTTATATTCTCGTTATTTACCTGTATATCCTTTGCAACAGAAAAGTAATGGTAATTAAGCGATGCATCGAACTTGCTTGATGCCTTGAAGTAAATGCCTGCATAAACATCGAACAAACCGGGATTAATTGAGCTGCTTGCGAACTGCGAAGCATAGAAATAATCCATTGCGCCGTAGAACTTATGGTGAGTACCATACAGCGGATTGAAAGCGTTATACTTATCGCCATCGTTATCGTTACCGCTCAGGTAATCGGCGCCAACGCCCAACGACCATTTGGGATCGAGCTTAACTTTTCCCGATAAGCTTCCCATGAATGCCGAGGTTGACAGATTCCCTGGGGTTCTGCCCGATTGGTAATAAAATGCTCCGTTGATGTCCATTATGCCTTCCTTATAAGTAAGGTAAGTTCCCATGGTTTGCATGAAGCGGTCTTGTGAATTAGACTCGCTTCCTAATTGCCAACCCAGATTCATGAACATTAACGATATGCCGAAAGGTTGGCTGTTGTTGCCGTAATGATACCATAGCGTTTGCATGTTCTTGTAGGGTTGTCCGCCCGGTGCATAGTAATTTCCTTCAAATCTCTCGCTGTTCTGATTGAAAGCCAGAATAAGATGGAACTTGTTTTCGGTGTCTTCATATCCCATTTTCAAAGCATCGTGAAAACGACCCGATACATTCCAGTCGAGGCCGCCCAATAGGCGTTCATCATCGTAAACCAAGGATTGTCTACCCAATTGAGCGAAGAAGTTCCTATTTTCTCCGAAGTATAATTTTGCCCAGGCTTCATTGAGCATAAAGCGGCCGTTGTTGTCTATCTGAGGGTCTTGTCCCCATACGCCTACATGCTGAGCAGCCAGGCTAAGTTCCAGGTTACTGCGCTTGTAGTTGGTAGATAGTCTGGCCCTATTGTTGATAAAGGTAGCCGGAGTATCACCCTCCGATCTCGGATAGAGCGCTCCGTTGCGGTATTCGCCACGGGCACGCAATTGTGCCGATATACTGAATACTCCGTCGTTCTTCTCTTGTGCCGATAGGATGAAAGGCATCAAGAGTAATAAGCTTGCTATAGCTATTTTAATAATTCTCATGTTAGTTTGTTTGTTTAATTATTAATTCATAGTTAGTTTTCCCTCAGCTTTTGCTTTGTCTATCCATTGAGGAACTACTGTTTCTATCCATTTGTCTTTATCGCCTTGCAATTTTTCCATATCCAGCCCGATGTATTGTTGAGCCTTTGCTTTGGTAGAGATGTCGGGCATAGTTATGTCGGTTACGCCGAGCGAGTAAAGCACTTTTTGAAGTTCAAGTTGTGCCAACATCGACTTGTCGAGGCTATGCGCCATAACACGTTGTGTTTCTACCGGTGCATGGAAAGAGGCGCCGTGCGATGCAACGGCAAAGTCCCAACGCCATTGAGCCTGGCGAATCAGACTGAGTGATTGCTTCATTTGGTCTTCGTTGGCGCCGTTGTCCCAAGCCGTATTGGCCATGATGTGTGCCTTAGCCAATTCTACTTCTACGCGGTCGCGTATTTCAAGCACTTTGTCTTGGTATTCATAAACGTAGCCAATCAGTTGCTCTTCGGTATCGCGGTGGCAGGTCTGACAGGTTGATGCTACATTCTTCAACGGACTCATTACCTGGTGGTCGGAGTATTT
Source organism: Bacteroidales bacterium (assembly GCA_036795675.1). Lineage (GTDB taxonomy): Bacteria > Bacteroidota > Bacteroidia > Bacteroidales > Azobacteroidaceae > Azobacteroides. The sequence continues at coordinate 1,543 of DAIREI010000044.1, read as the reverse complement.
AATTCCGCCTTCGCTAATGTAAGGCATGTGACAATCGGCACAAGACACACCGCGTTGAGCGTGAGTTCCCAACAAGAATATCTCATAATCAGGGTGCTGCGTTTTCAGCATGGGAGCTTTGCTCAAGTGGTGTACCCAATCGTGGAAACCGGCATTGTCGTAGTACTCTTCCATCGCTTCTACGGTCATACCTCCGTCCCAGGGGAAAATAAGGTATTTTGTGTCAGACGTAAAGTAGTATTCTACGTGGCATTGGGCGCAAACCAGCGATCGCATTTCTTGCGGCGTAGCATCGTTAATGTCTTTCCCTTGACGCTCGAAAGCTTCAATCAAAGCCGGACGCGTGATGGTAAGTTTCATGGTTTCGGGATTGTGGCAATCGGCACATCCCAGCGGATTAACAACTTCGCTTCCGTTTTCGCTCCAAGGCATTTTATAGAAAGTTTCTATGCCCACTTCATCCATTCTTCTCGGCACATCGGGGCTTTTGCATACCCAACAGGTAGAAGGCTGCATATCTTTGTGGTCTTGGTCGGGCGTGCCGGTTCTCAAGGTATTTCTTACATCGTCTACCGTGTGCATGTGTCCGCGGGGAGCTTTATAGTCGCGCGAGAAGGCATAACCGGCCCACAGTATTACCATCTCGGGGCGGTGTTCCAATACGTCTTCTTCCATATTGCCCATGTGCTTGCTTCTGAAGTCCATGTCTTTGGTCTTCTTCCAGGTATTGTACTCGCGGGGATAGTTTACACCCCATACATCACTCTTCGGTTCGATGCCCGAAATATCGATCACTCGGTTGTTGTACAAGGTAGCTATCTCGGCCCTGCGCTCGGTGATAGAGGCGGCTAATAGACCCAATAAAAATACGGCAACCATTACAACTGCAAAAATAGTCCATCCTATGACGGGCTTACGCTTAATTGCTTCTGCTAACTTCTTACACATCTTATTTATTATTTATTCGTTTGTTTATTTTACTTTTTCATTAATTTATTCAGCCAATCGGGAACGGGCGATTCGGGCAGGGGAACAATGGCATTGGGCGCCGAAGCGATATTGCTTACCACTGTATGCGGCACCTGGCGGTGACAATCCCAGCAGGCTTTACCTTCTCCCTTCTCTACATCGGCATAGCCTATCATTCCCGTATCAACAAACTCGGTGTTGAGCTGGGTATGACAGCGAATGCAGTTATTCATTATCACTTTGTAACTGGCCTTGCGGGGCCTGATTACTTGCGGTTCGGCGTTTACTGTGAAAACAGCCGCGTGATACAGCCCATCCATCGCTTTAAATGCATATTTGCTCACCACGTTATCCTGGGGTACATGGCAATCGTTGCAGTTCGTCCACGCATGGTGCGAACTATGCATCCACGATTGATAATAAGGAGTCATGATGTGGCAGTTTACGCAGGTTTCCGGTTTATCGGAAAGATAGGAATGCGCTCGCGACATATACACCGTATATATCGCCAACCCTGCAAGCAACCCTCCCACTATGAACAGGGGAAGTATAAATACGCGGGGTATCAAGTTTA
>DAIREI010000043.1:0-8032 GCA_036795675.1 Bacteroidales bacterium | reverse complement strand
GAGGTTTTTTCATGTCCTATTTGTACCCGAACCTAAATCCATTAATCGACTTAATCCTCTAAATATCAATAGTATATCGTTTTTGTATTTTCTAAATAGGACACACTTTTGGCATTTTTCAAATGAGTTCCGTTACCTATTTGTGTCCAAATCGTGTCTCTTTTTGGAGAAATTGGAAAAGGGACACAGTAATGCCTCTTAGCTTGTCAAATGTGATTTTTTCATTATCGTTGCAGGTAGCAAACTAATAAAATAATAGGTGTTTTTAAGCTGGAAAAGATCAAAAACAAGAAAAATTATTTTATTCTTTATCTCGGAATGGATAGGCAAGGAGGCGGAATGTCCGCTTTTCACTATCGGGCAATCGTGGAAGCGACCCTTCCGCTGGGTGATGTATTACGCTCTTATCTTTATTGTTTTCTTCTTTGCGGGAGACGAACAAGGATTTATTTATTTTCAATTTTAAGCGATGAAGAAGTTCCTTAAATACCTGGCCGTTTTCCTGCTCCCGATAGCAATCCTCTTCATTGCCTGCGAAGTGTTGCTTTGGAATATCCCCAATGATTACCGAAAGAAACGCCAATACCTCGACGACCACTCCCAAGAAGTAGAAGTGTTGATATTGGGGGCGTCTCATGCGCTTACGGGGTTGAATCCCGAGTACTTCTCCTACAAAGCATACAATGCAGCTTATGTTTCACAAACTTTTGATGTGGATTATCTGATACTCGAGAAGTATAAAGACCAATGGAACAACCTGAAGTACATTATCCTTCCCGTGTCTTATCCTTCTTTGTATGAGCAATTGCACACTACTTCCGACTATTGGCGGCTGAACGATTATGCCCGCTATGCCGACTTACCCACCGCTACCGATATGTGGTACAGGTCGGAATTGCTGAATAATAAGCTATGGTATAACCTATACAGGATTGCCGATTACTACCTGTTGGGGAACCCTGCCATAGTCTGCGACGACAACGGATGGCGACGCAAACCCTACAATCCCGAGATAGATATGGCTGATTCGGGGAAAACCGCCGCAAAGCGCCATACCATTGAGGACTCCGCCTGCCTGAAAGACAACCTGAGGTTGCTGAACGAGATTATCCGTTTCTGCTCCGAACGAAAAGTGCAACTGATTCTTTGCACTTTGCCCGCCTACCATACTTATGTGGACAATCTGGACGAAAAACAGTACCGTGAGTTTATCGAGACGACCCGAACAATCGCTGACGAAAACCCAAACGTATACTACCTGAACCTGCTCAACGACCCGGACTTCACTATTGAAGACTTCTCCGACTCCGACCACTTGAGCGATTCGGGAGCAGAGAAAGCATCCATTATTCTCAATGATTGTATTGAGGAAGGAGAAGAGTACATCTTCAGTGAACAATAAACATCGAAATCAGTTATCATTAAACCATTGAATGATATACTTATCTAATTATTCGTATATTTGCGGTATGAAAAAGATAATCACCCTGATATTGCTCTTTGTTTGTCTGCTTACAACGCCAACGGCCAACGGGCAGACCTACCGTACCAAGGTATTTGCCGACCGCATTAAAACCTTGCTGGTGCATAATTCGCACAGCTGGAATCAAGCGCCTGTTATGACGTTGGATTCGGGCGAGACGATTACAATCTCTTTCGACCTGCTGTCGCCCCTTCGCGAATATTACACCTATAAGGTCATCCATTGCGATGCCGATTGGAAGATTTCGCAACTGTCGGACTTTGAATACGTAACAGGCTTGCAGTACAACCATATGAGCGACTATGCCAACTCGTTCAATGCCAACCCCGATTATGTGAACTATCAATTGGTATTTCCCAACAGCAGCAATGAGCTTCTCGTCTCAGGCAACTATGTGATTGAGGTATATGATGAGAATGGCGATGCTGTTCTTCACGCTTGTTTCTCGGCCGTAGAGCCGCTGGCATCGGTGCAAGCTTCGGTATCGGCCGTAACCGATAAGGGAGCCAACACCAAATACCAAGCCGTGAAAGTAGAAGTGGCCTACGGCAAAGAGGTGCGAACTCCGGCTCAAGACCTGAAAGTGTATGTGATGCAAAACAACCGCTACGACAATCAGGCCGCATTGGTTAAGCCGCTTAGCTTGCAGTCGGGTAAGGCGGTTTACGACCACAATCCCGCCCTCATATTTAATGCGGGTAATGAATACCGTACTTTTGAGATGATTACCACGCAGTACAACGGACTGGGCATTGAAACGATTGAGTATCACTCGCCCTATCATCACGTTTTCTTAAAGCCGGGCACCAACCGCAGCAACCGCGCATACTCGTTCGACAACGACCTCAACGGGCGCGTCTACATACGAAGCCTTGCTTACGAAGATGCGGAGCTTCAATCGGACTACCATATCGTGCATTTCTATTTGCCTTGCGATAAACCCTTCGCCGACGATGTTTATATCATGAGCGATGCTTTTAATAATATCTTCGATTACCGTTCGCGGATGGATTATATCGCCGAAGAGGGAGGCTATGTAAAGTCCGTTCTGCTGAAAGAAGGCTATTACAACTACCTCTTCGTAACCAGGAAAGACAGCCAATCGCCGGCGCTGACTTCCACCATAGAGGGAGATCATTATCAAACGGAAAACGAATACCGGGTGATGGTCTATTTCCGTCCCTTCGGACAACGCTACGACCGCCTGATAGGAGTAGGTAACGCCCAATTCAATTAAATATGCTGCTCTTTTATGCGCCCGATATAGCAATGAATCCTGTGCTGCCCGAAACGGAGTCGGGGCACTGCGTCCGTGTACTGCGCAAGCAGGAAGGCGACGGCATCGACATTACCGACGGCAAAGGCTTCTTTTATAAGGCTACCATTAGCGAAGCACATCCCAAGCATTGCAAAGTAGAGATTACCGAGACGATAGCCCGACCTCCGTATTGGCCTAACCGCATCGAACTGGCGGTGGCGCCTACCAAGAATATTGACCGGATGGAGTGGTTAGCCGAGAAAGCCACCGAGATAGGCATCGACAAGATTACTTTCCTCAAAACGCGCTACTCCGAGCGCAAGGAGATTAAAGCCGAACGGATAGAGAAGATCATGGTCTCGGCCATGAAGCAATCGGAGAAAGCCACATTGCCCGGATTGCAAGGGATGACTGACTTCAACGCATTCATCAAGCAAGAATTTAACGGACGACGCTTTATCGCCCATTGCTACGAAGGTGTGAAACCCTTGTTGAGCCGCGCCTACCAACCCGGCGAAGACGTACTTATCCTGATTGGCCCCGAAGGCGACTTCAGCACGGAAGAAGTAGAGAAAGCATTAGCGCAAGGCTATGAACCCATTTCGCTGGGCGAGAGCCGCCTGCGTACCGAGACGGCAGCATTGACCGCTTGCCAGACCATCCACATCATCAATCAATTATGGATAAAGGAAGACTGAAAAAGATAGGGCGATACCTGTTCGTCTGGACAAGGAATATCCTCCTTTTCCTCTTTGCGCTCAGTCTCTTTTTGGTATTATTGTATAAGTATGTGCCGGTGTATCAACCTGTAAATCTCCTGTCGAGAAAGGTGGAGAACCTGTTTTCGAAGGATAAGGTCGATATAAAGCATCAATGGGTATCGTTGGATAATATATCGCCCGAACTGATTCAGGCAGCCATTGCATCGGAGGATAAACTCTTCCTTATCCACAACGGATTTAACTTCGGAGGGGAAGAAATCAACCCCAACCTGCCTGTACGCAACCGCTACGACTCGAATGGCGGAACCATCTCCGGCCAAACTGCCGAGGCGGTGTTTCTAATAAAGAATAACACCTATTTCAACAGGATAATGCAGACCTATTTTACGCTGCTTATCGAATTTACCTGGGGAAAGAAACGCATCATGGAAGTCTACCTCAATACCGTGGAGATGGGCGATGGCATTTACGGCGCCGAGGCCATGGCAAGAGCTTACTATCCGAGGTTGATAAAAGGCAAAACGCCCACGCATGCCTCAACGCTGTCGCGCGACGAAGCAGCTATGATGGCCGTTATGATTACCAATCCGCGCGAGTTTAATCCCGACGAACCTACGGCCTATATGTTGCGTTATCAGGCCAAGATTTTGAGTTTAATGGACAAAACAATAACTATTGATTTCTAAACTATGGAATATATCGATTGGGGACTAATCCCATACTCCACTGCATACGAGCAACAGAAGGCCTTGTTTGAGAAGGCCATCCAAGATAAAACGGCGAATAATCCCGTAGACAATAAAGTGATTTTCTGCGAACATCCCCATGTAATCACCGTGGGGAAGCACGGCCTGTTCTCCAACCTCCTATTCCCCGAGAAGACTTTGAAAGAGAAGCAAGTGGAACTCTATCATGTGGACCGCGGGGGCGATATTACCTACCACGGCCCGGGTCAGGTGGTGGGCTATCCCATTATCGACCTCGAGGCATTCAATATAGGACTGAAAGAGTACATCCGCCGTATGGAAGAGGCCATAATACTTACTTTGGGCGATTACGGCATCCCCTCGTCGCGGCTGGAAGGTGCAACGGGAGTATGGCTCGACGTAGATTCAGCCCATGCCCGGAAGATTGCCGCCATCGGGGTGAGAAGCAGCCGCTATGTCACCATGCACGGCTTCGCACTCAATGTAAACACCAACCTGGAGTATTTCGGCCTAATTAATCCCTGCGGCTTTACCGACAAAGGGGTTACTTCGATAGAGAAAGAGTTGGGACGGAAAGTGGATATGGAGGAAGTGAAGGATAAGTTGAGAGGGTATTTCGAGAGACTGTTTAGTTAACGCCAATGGCACACGGATGACGCGGATATTTGTCCACGAATTACACAAATTACACGAATTTAATCGTTGAATTTAATAATTAGTGAGAATTCGTGTAATTCGTGGACAAGTAATTATCGAATTATATATGGAACCACTAATAATAAACAACGAAATAGTACTGGAGCCGCTCGATCTGAAACATGCGGGCGATGTATTCTATACCATAAATACTTACCGCGACCAGCTGCGCGAATGGCTCCCCTTTGTCGATAAAACCGAGAAGGTGGAAGACACCGTAACCTTTATCGAATACGGCAAAACCACCGACGACCTTACTTTTGCCATCATCTACAACGGTCGCTTCGCAGGCTTGGTGGGGTTGAAAGATCTCAACTATCCTAACCGACGTGGCGAGATAGGCTACTGGATTTCTCCCGAATTTCAGAACCGGGGGCTGGCCACTACTTGCAGCCGCTTCCTCATCGACTACGGATTTTACGAGATGAACCTTAATCGTATACAAATTCGCATCGGGGTGGGGAATGTGAAAAGCAACCGCGTAGCCGAAAAGTTGAACTTTCGCTTCGAGGGGATAGAGCGCGATGGCGAACTATTAATTTCAGGATTTCATAACATCAACGTATATAGCTTGCTTAAAAGCGAATGGGAAGCAAACAAATGAAAATAGACTTTGCTGTTATTGCCCATCAAAGTGATGACTATGAACAGATGTGCCGGCTGCGCGACAAGATACTCCGGCAACCTATCGGCCTGCGGTTGACCGAGCAGGATTGCCTGCGCGATGCTCATGATATACTCCTTGCAGGAAAGATAGACAACACGGTAATCGCTTGCTGCATCCTTACTCCCATTGACGACCACACCGTAAAGCTCCGTCAGATGGCTGTGGACGATGCTTGCCAAAACCAAGGAGTCGGTCGCCAAATGCTCGCCTTCGCCGAACAAATCGCTCACGAACGAAACTTCTCCCGAGTGATGATGCATGCCCGCAAAACCGCTCTCGGCTTCTATGCCAAATACGGCTACATAATAGAAGGCGAGGAGTTTGAGGAGGTGGGGATAGCGCACTATGTGATGGTGAACTAAGAACTAAGAGTGAAGAGTGAAGAGTTAAGAGTAAAAACAGGCTAAAAGCTTGTGAAATTCTTAGTTCTTCACTCTTAGTTCTTCACTCTCTCAATATCCTATCGTGAACCTCTCCTGATGGTGATGTGGATTTTCCAGTTCATCTATCATAGCCTTGGCATAATCCTCGACCGATATTTTGCTTTCGCCCTTGTCATCCACAATCAGGTCGTCCTTGCCGAGGCGGTAGTTACCTGTGCGCTCGCCGGGAACAAAGCTTCCTGCAGGGGAGAAGAATACCCAGTCGATATCTTTTTCGTTCATCAAGGTGTTGAGGTAGAATTTGCCGAGCGATTTTACGCCACCCATAATCTCCTCGGGGATAGCGCCCGAATCCACCACGCGAAGCCCTGGTTTGACAAACAGGGTTCCTGCACCGCCAACAATCAATAGGCGTTTTACCCCGGCTTTCTTCACGCCTTCCAGAATGGCGGGATAAGTCTTCAACGTGTCTTCGTACATATTAGGGTCGTTCCAGCCCGGACTGTACGCACTGATAACCGCATCGGCTCCTTTGCATACTTCAGCCACGGTGTCGGCAGATGATACATCAGCTTTCACTACTTTCAGGTTGGGGTTGGAAATTTTAATCTTCTCGGGATGACGTACCACTGCCGTAACCTCTATTCCTCTGTTCAATGCTTCGTTCAGGATGGCGGAACCTACAAATCCGCTTGCTCCTATCAATACAATTTTCTTCATCGTTGTAATCTTTAAATGGTTTATACTATTAACGATGCAAAGGTAGGTCTTGTTCAGCGGTGGTGATAATACATATCCGCCTTATTATGGTAAATCTCTGAATTGCAGGGGAGTCTTCCCTACATGTTTGCGGAAGAATTTGTTGAAATTGGTCGGCTCGTCAAAGCCGAGTTCATAGCCTATCTCTTTCACGGATAGACTGCTGTATGACAGTAGTCGTTTAGCCTCGAGGATGATGCGCGAATCGATATAAGCTTTGGGCGTCTTTCCTGTCAACGTCTTGATTTCTCTCGATAGAGCCTTCTCGCTAATTTCTAACAGATTAACATAGTAGTTCATATTTCTGTTCTCCCTAAAATGCTGTTCAACTGCATTGTAGAATTGGCGAATCAAACCGCCTGTAGCAAGAGAAGTAGTTGGTCTTAATTGCCTTTCGGTCTCAAGTAGAATAATCCGAATGTAGCTTTGCGCCTTACCCAATTGATAGGCATCATTGGGCAATTTTAATTCTTCGTCGAGTAAGGTAATCAGATTATTCATCAGTTGATGACAAACCGGAACTGTGCGGTTCAGGTTTATAGGGTTAAGAATCTCTGAAGTATGCAAGAAGTTGGCGTCCAATTCGGTAATGGTGAAGAAAGAGCCGGTAAAGAGTATCATCTTGCCCGAGTAGTCTGAAGTCACATCAAACTCGCACACCTGCCCGGCCGAAATAATCAAAGCCTCATTCTCTTTTACAATAATGTCTCTAAAGTCGATACGAAATTTGGCCTCTCCTTCGGTAATCCACACGACTTGATAGAAGTTAGCTTTGTGAGCTTGCCCAAGCAAGTTCGGCAACTCTTTTACAAACCGCAAGTCCTTTACCTCTATTTCGATGGAGGAGGGTTTGAAGCTGAATATACGAATGTCTGCCATATTTATAATTAAGAATTGAATAGGATGAAAGCCTAATGTGACTTAGGATAGGGTTTTAACCCTATCAAACAAAGTAAAATCTACGCATTCCATCCTGAAAGGATGGAGTATCATTATATATGATTGTTTACTACGTCCTTTCAGGACTAAAATTTGATTTAGGACATTCTATACACAGGGTTAAAAACCCTGTGCTAAGTTATTTCAGGCTTTCAGCCCTCAATCCACATCTTTTGTTTTTCCAAACAAATTATTTATCTTTGCAATACCTTTCAAGCGAAAGTAGCTTCAATGATTACGCGAAAGTAGCTCAGTTGGTAGAGCACGACCTTCCCAAGGTCGGGGTCGCGGGTTCGAGCCCCGTTTTTCGCTCAATGAAACAGAGGTTTCGTTAGATTAATCATAATAATTATGCGCATGTGGTGGAATTGGTAGACACGCTACATTCAGGGTGTAGTGTCCGCAAGGATGTGCAGGT
>DAIREI010000042.1:0-8062 GCA_036795675.1 Bacteroidales bacterium | reverse complement strand
ATCTTTAGGGGTGCCCATCGGGCTGAGATCACACCCTTTGAACCTGAACGGCGTAATGGCCGCGGAGGGACAAAGATTACCATTCTGGTCTTAATCCCCTTTTTTGTTGAACTAATTAAATGAATAAAAGCAATGAAAAAGGTCTTTTTGTTTTTAATGGCATGCATACTGCCACTCCTCTCTGTTTTCTCGGAAGAATTCGAATACGATTACGAAGCCGACAGCCTTCGCTGGGTGTCGCTCCAATCGGTCGAGGTTATTTCCACCCGCGCCACATCTACTACGCCTGTGGCTTATTCGCACATTAATAAGGAAGAAATCAAGAACAACAACTTTGGCTTGGATATTCCTTTTCTGCTCACGCTCACGCCCTCTGTTATCGCCACGTCTGAGGCTGGGGCGGGTATCGGCTATACGGGCTTCCGCATCAGGGGGACGGATGCCAACCGCATCAATATCACGTCCAACGGCATCCCGATGAACGAAGCCGAATCGCATACTGTGTTCTGGGTGAATATTCCCGACTTCGCCTCGTCGCTCGAGGACTTGCAGATACAACGCGGAGTGGGAACTTCCACCAACGGCGCAGGGGCGTTTGGAGCCAGTGTGAATATGAAGACCGAGAACATTCCCATGCAGGCTTACGCCGAATTTAATGGGAGTTACGGCTCGTTCAATACGCAGAAGGCAAGCGTGAAAGCCGGAACAGGACTGCTGAACGATCGCTGGGCTTTTGATGTGCGACTATCTTCAATCACGTCAGATGGCTTTATTGATCGTGCCTCCGTCGACCTGAAGTCTTACTTTGCACAAGGGGCATATTTCTACAACAATACCATCCTCAAACTGATTACCTTCAGCGGAAACGAGAAGACCTACCACGCCTGGGACGGTGTACCCGATTACATCTTGGCTGAGGGCAACCGCACCTACAATCCTTCGGGCTATATGGGAAAAGACGAGAACGGCAAAGAGTTATTCTACGAAAACCAGACCGACAACTACAAGCAGACGCACTATCAACTACACCTCTTCCAATCGTTCAACCCTAAACTTACACTGAATGCAGCATTGCATTACACCCGTGGACGAGGCTATTACGAAGAATACAAACAAGAACGTAAGCTGGTTGAATACGGATTGAAACCTTTCGAATATGAAGGAGAAACCATCAAAAAGAGCGACTTGGTACGCCAAAAACATTTGGACAACCATTTCGGAGGCGGCGTATTCTCTCTTAATTATAAGGACAAGAAATGGGATGTGGCCCTAGGTGGAGGCGGCAATTACTACGACGGCGGTCACTTCGGACGGGTTATTTGGGTGAAGAACTATATGGAAGACCCGGCATTTTATCCCGACTACGAATACTACCGCAGCAAAGGGAAGAAGGCCGACATGAACCTCTACCTGAAAGGGACATATCAACTTACTGCAGGGCTTAACCTCTATGCCGACCTGCAATACCGCCACATCGACTATAAGATAGACGGAACAAACGATGTCTGGGACAAGATCAATAACAAGATGCAGGCTTTGGATATCCATGAGAAGTTCGACTTTTTCAATCCAAAAGCAGGCGTATTCTATCAGATAAACCGCGAGAACAACGTCTATGGCTCGGTGGCTGTGGCGCATCGCGAACCCAACCGCAACAACTACACCGATGCCGATACCAACGAACTACCCCATGCCGAACGCCTGACCGACTTCGAGCTGGGCTATAAGTTCAACAATAGCCGTTTCCTTCTAGGCGTGAACTTCTATTACATGCTCTACAAAGACCAGCTAGTATTAACAGGAAAAGTGAATGAGATAGGCGAAGCCCTTACCTCCAACGTTCCCGATAGCTACCGCATGGGTGCGGAGCTTCTGCTTGGGGCAAAAATCACCGAGTGGTTGCAATGGAACGGTAACCTCACACTCAGCGAGAATAAGATAAAGGATTATACAGAATACATCATGGTAGACGATGGCGCATCGCCCCAGAAAGAGGAGTACTATGCCACAACTACCATCTCCTATTCGCCATCGGTAATCGCCAACAGCCTTTTCTCATTTAATTATAAGGGAATATTGGCAGGCTTGCAATCGTCATATGTCAGCAAGCAATACTTAGACAACACTGCCCGCAACGACCGAAGCATCGACCCCTACTTCGTCAATAACCTGCGCCTCGGCTATACATTCACCAAGATAAGAGGCGTAAAGGAACTGGGAATAAACCTACTCATCAACAATCTCTTCAACGAGCAATACGAAGTGAACGGTTGGACATGGACAGGCTACTACACCCAAAACGACGGCTCATTAGCCTCCTATACCGAGACGAGCTATTTCCCGCAGGCAGGGACGAATGTGCTGGTAAATGTGGCGGTAAAGTTTTAGGAAAAAAGGTTACACAGAGATTCACAGAGGAAACACAGAGAGACACGGAGTTTCTGGTTATCCTCAGTGGAACTCTGTGCTTTCTCTGTGTTTCTCCGTGTAATAATCATCGTTCAACATTAAACAATTCATGCCTCCTCCCACTGCTTGCGCAACAGCTCCACCGATTGTGGCACTACAATGCTCCTATCGCCCTGACAACCGCATTCGTAGCTGACGTACTTATCGTAGCCGAGCATCTTCAAGGCTTTGAAACCATCAACGTAGTTGTCGGCATCGCCGTCCTCGCCGGGCATACTCCTGCGCTTGCGGCTGGCAATATGCATGTGTTGCAAGTATTCCCCACCCGCAAGTAAAGCGCCGAGGTCGGAAGTCTCTTCGAAAGTCATGTGCCAGAAGTCGCCCAGACAACGTACGCCGGGGTTGTTGATATCGCGACAAATAGAGGCGGCATCGGCCACCATACGCAGATAGAAAGCTTCTCTCCGGTTGAGGGGTTCGAGGATGACCGTTGTGCCATGCCGGTGGGCAAAAGTTCCCATTTCATCGAATTGTTGGCAGAGAAAATCACGTGTTTCTTGTGTGTTGGGCATAGCTGGCACCTGGTGGTTGAATGCCGGAACGATGATTACGCCCGTTGATTCCAATTCGCCCGCCGCAATAATGATTTCCTTCATTGTGTCTATGCACTCTTGGCGGATAGCCGGGTCAGCAGAGAGGATAAACCCGCGGAATCCGGCACAGATCGCGCTCACTTTTATCGGACGACCCTTTAAGGCCTCCTTTATTTCGGGAACACGGGCTTGCAGGTTTGCTCCTCCCGGTTCAAAGCCGACTATACCGAGCTTTTCCATGTAGTCGAACTTTTCATTCAACGTTTCGCCCGGGGGCGTGCTTTCTTGGAAAGACAATTTCAATTCGAGGGAGTTATCCTTCTTCTCGTCTGTCTTTTGTTCCGGCTTGCAGGCGGTTAACGCTGCACCACCTAAAGTAGCTAAAGCCACCCCACCGAGGGATGACTTTAGGAAGTTTCGTCTATCGATACTCATGATAATAGGTTCAAAGATTCAATAATTTAATGATTCAAAGATTACGCGAAGCGTAGCAGCTAACAGCTAATGGCTAAAAGTTATCAGCTCATTTCCCGCTTCCCGGAACGGGTACTGTAAACTTGCTCATGTCCATCTTACCCAAACTTAAATCAGCCGGCATATAATCCTCTGTAGAGGCCGTCATTTGCTCCCAGGTAATCTGTTGTCCGGTGTAGGCTGATTCGCGCCCCATGATGCCGGCCATATTAGAGACGGCCAGTTCGTGTGCTTGATTGAGCGGCGTATTGTTGCGGATATGGTTTACCCAGTTCACGTGTTCCAATACGTATGGGTTGGTCTGCTTGTATTGTTCGGCCTCGGCCTCTTTATCGAATTGCCAGATAATATTGCCTTCAAGGTCTTTGATTACAGTCTCCCCGTCGCCGGTCGACCAAGAACCTCTCGTCCCCTGTATAAACTCGCTTACATTGTTGGCGCAACCGTCTATCTGGCGGCACATACTATGCAGATGAATACTGTTTTCCATCACAAAGTCGATGCTGAAGTTGTCGTATTGGTCGCCCGTGATGCGGCGTTGGCGAGAGCCGAATCCTACGGCGCTTTCAGGCCTTAATCCGCTGAACCAAGTAAATACGTCGATATTGTGAACATGCTGCTCTACGATGTGATCGCCGGCCAACCATTTCCAGTTTACCCAGTCCTTAATCATCCATTCACCGTCGCCCCAACCCTTCTGACGTTCTCTGTACCAGAGCATATTCTGATTCCAATACACTACGCCTCCGGTAATTTCGCCAATAATGCCTTCCATAATCTTCTTATACGACTCCACATAGTTGCGCTGATGGTGGCGTTGCGTTCCCGTAATCACACGCAAGTTCTTGGCATCGGCTTGCTTGGCAGCCACCACAATATCGCGGTATCCTTTTGCATCCACACAGAAAGGCTTTTCGAGGAAAGCATGCTTACCCTGTTCTACGGCATATTTGAATTGCTCGGGACGAAAGACGGGAGGCGTAACCAACAGTACCACATCCACTCCGCTGTCGATGACCTTCTTGTATGCATCGAATCCCACAAAACGGTTCTCTGCGGGAACATCTATGCCCTTCTCTGCTTTCAGCTTGTCGGCCAGTTCATTTACCCGCTCGGGGAATACATCGCCCAAAGCAGTGATGGTTAGTCCGTTCCCTGCATTGAGGAAGTCGAAGGCAGCGCCTTGTCCGCGGCCGCCACAGCCTACCACACCGGCTTTCAGTTCCTTGCCGTCTTGGGCTATGTCCTGCAAATCGGGGATGTAATACTCTCCCGGTTGCTTCAGGGGTTTAACCTTCGTATTGTCTTTGCTTTCACTGCCGGTGCAGGAAGTAAGCACAGTGCTTCCACCGCCTACTACGCCCGCCGCGCCTATTAAGGCAGAACTTTTAAGGAATGACCTTCTGTTGATTTTGTTTTTCATAAGTGATATATTCAATGATTCAATAATTTAATGATTCAAAGATTTAATGAACTTCGCGCTACTCCCCTCTCTTGTGGAGAGGGTCTGGGGGAGAGGTGTCCGGCTCACACACCACTCGGAAGCCTATCCCTTTTATATCCGAATACCACCAGATACTCTTTGGATTCTGCGGGTCGGTGCGGAGCCAGGCATCATGCTTGGTGTGGCTGCGCGAGGCACAACGTACATCCATGGCATCGGAGGCGTAATAACCGCCTCTTACCACCCATTCCGTGCCTTTGGTGTTTATCGGGTCGGTCACTTTATTGGGTGTTTTACCATAAGCTTGCGGGTCGTATTTGTCGGCGCAATATTCCATCACGTTGCCGAGCATATTCTTTAGTCCGAATGGGTTGCTTTTTACTGCCGAAGGCTCTTGCGTACGGCTCCGGCTGTTGTTCTTGTAAAGAACATACGATGATATAGGCTCTGTATCGGCAGAGAAGAATCTCCGCTTAAAGCCCTCGTTGCTGAACTTGCCCGGCTTGCCCTCGAAGAAATAGGGTGTTTCCGTTCCTCCTCGGGCTGCATACTCCCACTCGGCTTCGGTGGGTAGGCGATACTTCTTCCCCGTTACGAGCGATAGCCATTGGCAGAAAGTCTCGGCGGCATAGTGTGTCATCGTGATGGCCGGTCGCTCACCATAGCCCCAGCCTTGGTCGGGGTATCCGAAGGGCGGCGTAGGGCCTGAAACAGCATCCACATCGGGGCGGCTGTTGTTGGCATAGATAACCTCGGGCGGGGTTCTTCCTTCGCTCATGGTTTTCTGATAGAACGTCCAGAACATATCCCAACTTACCTGTATCTCCGACATAAAGAAGGGACTGATCGTCACCTCGCGCACCGGGCTTTCGTCCTCTTGATGGAAGTCTTCCTTGGCCGGGCTACCTATTTTGAAAGTTCCTCCCGGGATGGCAACCATCTCGAAAGAGACCATCGACCCCGGTATTTGCTCGGTGAAGTTGGCAAAAGAAGTGATGGGGGTGGCTTCCTTATAATAGAGGCTGGTATCAGCTTGCGAAGTTATCGGCACAGTTTTTAGTTGGGTATGGCTGTAATTAGGATTGTAATGCCCCACATCGAGGTGGCAACTGATGCACTGCAGGTTAAGTTTCTCTTCGTTCTCTTCGTAATAAAGGTGGGCAATCACCGCCTCGTCGGTCACGCCTTTGGGGAAAAGATTGGGATGACACCCCTTACACGAAGCATTGGGGATGTATTTAACGGCATACTCCAATTCCGATTTGCTGTCCCAATCAAAGTCGGCGCTGTCTTTGGTCAGGTAGCCCCATACGTCTTTCGCTCCCAATTTCAGCTTGGCAGTATAGTGGCTCCAAGTATGCTCTCGGGGCGGCAGGTGGCAGTCGACACACTTCACCATCGTTCCGCTTGCGTTATCTACATGCGTAGACAATCGCCAACTCTCTTCTACATGAGGATGTATGTGGCATTTAGAACAGGATTCGTTGGTGGAATAGTAGACCGAGGTTTGATAAAGCGAAATAACGATGACTATACCAATCACCATACCCAGTATTAGATAAAATGATTTCCGTCTCAGGAATTTCACTTTCATAAAGTGCGTAATTGTGGGATTAAGCTAATTCTTTTTATTGCAAAATGCAAATATAGCTTAATTTATGCCAGGAGATTAGCATTATCAAAGATTTAACAAATATTTAGGTTAAGTGCCGAATAGAAGACTGTGAATAAGAAATCAGACGACAAGTTCATTGTATAATCTTTCAAATGTTTCATCCAAATCATCACTAAACCCGGGATGAGGGCGTGAAGTTTGAATGGTAGCGCTACGAACTGCCGTAAGCCAGCGGAAACGTTCGGGTATGTCGAGCGAAGCAATGTAACCGCTTTCCTTATTGCCTGAACATATTTTATCAAATGAATGAAGGTTGTTGCGGATAGCCTCAATGTCAAGTTCGGGAGAGAAAGCATTGAGTTTGTTCTCATCCACCATGTAACGCGCCTTGATAAACTTAGCCCGCTTGCAGAACATAATCAGCCCTACATTAATGAATTCTTCGCGCTCCATTTGCGGCACGATGCGAATCACGGCATATTCATATAGATGTTTTCCTTGCATCTTGGGCTTCTTTTACGAATATTTCGGAATGCGCCACGCGGCGTGTCATAAACTCACAATAAACTTCGCGGATGTGCTCGGGGTCGCCCGGAGCATCGCTCCAATGCAACCAGTCGTCGGGTATCAGGGCTACTATCTCCTTTATTTTTTCGGGAGTAAGGATCTGCTTGAATTCGGCATCTGCCTCTTTCAGGCGGTCGGCATAGCGGAGCAGGGCATGGTCTTTAATCTGCACAAAAGGGCTAACGGCGTGTTTTTCCCAATTCACCCACGAATAATGGAAGAAGAAAGAAGCTCCTTGGTCGATAAGCCACAGCTCGCGATGCCACAGCAACATGTTGGTGTTCTTCACCGTGCGGTCGATATTAGTTAGGAAAGCGTCGAGCCATACGATGCGCGAGGCCATCAAGCTGTCCACATCATTCACTACGGGGTCGAAAGTCAATGCACCCGAAAGGTAATGCAACCCCATATTCAATCCACGGCTGGCTTGCAAGAGGTCTTGTATCTCCTCGTCGCCCTCGCTCTGTCCGAAAGCCTCATCAAGGTTGAGGAAAACAATCTCGGGGACGCGCAATCCCAGCGCACGGGCAATCTCGCCACCCAGCAATTCGCTGATAAGCGCCTTAGTCCCGTGCCCTCCCCCGCGGAACTTCAACACATACTTAAAGCCGTCGTCGGCCTCGGCCAAAGCGGGCAGAGAGCCACCCTCGCGCAGAGGCGTGATGTATCGGATTACGTTTTCGGTTCTTAGTTGCATGGAAGAAGATAATATCGGCAAATATACGATATATAGTTGAAAATGGAAAGTGGGAAGTTGAAAATAGATTAGTATATCGAGCAGGATGGGGTTGCAAGGGTATCGGAAGGGGCCAGCAAGCAGAGCAGAACGGGGAAGAAAGGTGTTGGGTTACGTAAGGGAGACGGTCTGATTTACGTAAGGGAGATGCCTTAGATTACTAAAGGGAGCAACTTAAATTAAGGACATGCCTTGTTTTCTTACGAAACATAATTAATAAATAT
>DAIREI010000041.1:2100-8157 GCA_036795675.1 Bacteroidales bacterium | reverse complement strand
TGCTCTTCCTCTTGGACTTGAACCAAGGACCCTCTGATTAACAGTCAGATGCTCTAACCAACTGAGCTAAGGAAGAATTATTTCGCTCAAATGCGATGCAAAAGTAATGGTATTTTTGGAAATATACAATATCTTTGTGGAAATTTTTAATCAAAGACATGAGAATACTTGGAATAGGAAATGCGCTAATCGACGTTCTGGTAAAGCTGGAGAATGATGACCTATTGAGGGATATGGGTTTAGCCAAGGGTAGTATGAACCTGATAGATATTCATACGCGAAATAGTTTATTCGACAAAATAGATATGCAGCATGCCAAAATCACCACGGGCGGGGCAGCAGGCAATACCTGCCTGGCGCTGGCCAAGATGGGTATCGATGCCGGATTTATCGGTAAAATAGGAAATGACGACTTCGGCACTTTCTTTGTGAAAGAGTATATAGAGCATGGCGTTCAACCCCACCTTATTTACGCCACCAATCCTTCGGGGGCGGCTACCGTACTGATTACACCCGACGGCGAGCGCACTTTCTGCACCTACCTGGGCGTAGCGGCCGAGATGCACAAAGGCGAAATGGACGAAGAGGTTTTCAAGCAATATACCCACCTGTATATAGAAGGATACCTGGTTCAAAACCATGCACTGATAGAAGGCGCCCTGGCTATGGCAAAACGACTCGGTTTGTTTACGGCTTTGGATTTAGCCAGCTTCAATGTGGTGGAAGAAGAGAGAGACTTCCTCCGTAAATTAATCGTGAAGTATGTGGATATTGTCTTTGCCAACGAAGCCGAAGCCAAAGTACTGACCGGCAAAGAACCCGAAGAGGCCTTGCAGGAATTGGGACAAATGACCGACATTGCCGTAGTAAAAGTGGGCGGAGACGGCTCGTGGATAGTGCAGGGCGAAGAAGAGGTACATGTAGGCGTAGAAACCATTGTTCCTACCGACACAACAGCCGCCGGCGACTACTATGCGGCAGGCTTCTTATACGGGATGAAGAACAACTGCTCGCTGGCGCAATGTGCCGAAGCAGGCTCGCTGCTGGCCGGCGAAATCATCAAGGTGGTAGGAACCAAGCTGGGACATGCCGAGTGGGAAAACATTTATTGCAACGCCAAGAATATCGTACCATGAAAATAAAACTCCTATCGCTGCTCTTGCTCTTGTGTATAGGCACAGGCAATACGGTAGCCCAACTATCGGAAAAAGAACGGGCGGATATAAGCAAAAACTTAGACATCTACGTCTCTATATTCAACGAGATGGTGATGAATTATGTCGACTCGGTGCCCATTGAGAAGACGATACAGAACAGCATCAATACCATGCTGCACCGATTCGACCCCTATACCGAGTATATCGCGCAGGAAGACATGACCAATTTTACGTTTATGACTTCGGGCGAATACGGCGGAATAGGTTCTATCATTACCATGCGCGATAGCAGCGTAGTAATTAAGGAGCCTTACGAGAATATGCCGGCTGCGCTGGCGGGACTAAGACCGGGCGACCGCTTACTGGAAGTGGACGGAACCGACCTGAAAGGGCAAGATACCGCCTTTACCAGCAACTTGCTTCGCGGGCAACCCAATACCCAAGTAAAGATTAAATACCTTCGGCCGGGAGAGAAAAAACCGTGCGAAGTGGGTATAGACCGGAAACGCATCCACGTAGATCCCGTAGTCTATTATGGAGTAATCAAGGACAAAGTGGGATACATCTATTTATCCAACTTTACCACCGAGAGTTCGCAATCGGTAAAGGCCGCCTATACCGACCTCGTAAACAACCGGAATATTGAATCGCTCATCATCGACGTTCGCGACAATGGCGGCGGAGTAGTAGAAGATTGTTTGGTGATGCTCAACTATTTCCTTCCAAGAGGAACGCTGCTGCTTTCGATGAAGGGGCGTACTCCCCAATCGGAGCGTACTTATCGTGCTACGCAAGAGCCTATCGACACCGCTATCCCTCTGGCAATAATGGTCAATGGCAACTCGGCTTCGGCTTCCGAGATTCTTTCGGGGGCTATACAAGATTGGGACAGGGGTATTGTAGTGGGATCACGCACTTATGGCAAGGGGCTGGTTCAATCGACCGCCGTCCTACCCTACGACGGCCGCCTGAAGCTGACCACGGCCAAATACTACATCCCCAGCGGTCGCTCTATACAAACTATCGATTATGCTCAACGCGATGAGCAAGGACGGGTCACCTCCATCCCCGACAGCCTTACCACCGATTATTATACGGCTCACAACCGTCTCGTGAAAGACGGCAGCGGCATATTGCCCGACTTTGTGGTAGAGGACGACAACGTGCCTACCATTGTACTATACATGGATTTGGGACAATACTTCTTCGACTTTGTGGTAGATTGGCGGGTAAAACACCCCAAGATAGCCTCGCCCGAGGAGTTTATTCTCACCGACGATATTTATAACGAGTTTAAGGAACACATCAGCAACACCGATTTCACCTACGACCTGGGAAGCGAGCGGGTAATGCAAACCTTGAAGCGCACGATGGAAATGGAAGGCTATTGGAACGAGGCTTCTACCGAGTATGCCGAACTGGAAGAGCTGCTCAAGCCCAACCTCAAGCGCGACCTGGAATTGCACAAGAAACCTATATCTCGCTACCTGGCTTACGAAATCATGCTTCAATATTATCACCAGAAAGGCAAACACATCTACGCCATTCGCGATGATGTGCAATTGGATAAAGCAGTGGAGGTGATAGAGGACAAAGAATTGTATAGCGGTACGCTGCAAGCAGAAGAATGAAAGAAATGAGGAAAATCTCCGGTCCTTTGTCGGTAATCCGATTTTTTATATTATCATCCTTCATTAGCAAAGACTTCTTTACCGGCAATTAATATGGATACAGAATTATTTGAGCTGATTCCACAGATTATTAATGCATCAAGTAATGCCGAAAGCAATGCAATTCTGCTCGATTGGATTGAAGGATTGGAAGAAATCACCGATATAATGGAGGACGAGGGTTATCCCGATCCCCAGTATGTAAAACTTTATCCCTACTTCAGCTGGATTACCGAAGACGTTCTCGGGGCGGCGCTTTTGGAAGAAGTGGAGAAAGTGCGTATGGCATACAGGAGTTATCAAACGCATCGTTATTATGATATAGTGTATGACATAGTAGCTTTCAAGGGTGAGAATGCTTATGCTACTATGTCTTATAGCAATTTAAATTATCGACTATTGGGATTATTCCGATATTGGAATATGATTCAATACTTTTTCCCCTACCGCAATCTGTTCGACGAAGATTGGCATGAGGTATTAAATAATTTCATTCCTCTATTTATTGCCGGAGACACCGAATATGATTATAAATACAATATATTGGCCTTGATTACCAAAATCGGAGACTCCCATGCCAATGTGTGGAATTATCAACGAGTATTGCAGCCGATACTGAAGTATGGAACCGAATATTTTGATACGGTGGTAACCGTGAAATTTGTCGAGGGAAAAGCGATTGTTGCCGGCTTCAAAAATGAAGCGTTGGGTTTGGCAACCGGCTTGATTCCAGGAGATATCATAGAGACGGTCGACGGTAAAAGAGTAGATGAAATAGTAGAAGAATTGCTGCCCGTCACTTCTGCGTCCAATTATCCTACCCAATTGAGAATCATTGCACAAAAACTTTTACTTTCCTTGAATAATACAGTCAAAGTATCTTATAGGAGAGATAATAAAGTATATGAGGCAGAGCTGAATACTTATGATAGAACTTCTTTTCCCGACGTAACAATCCCGATACGAACCGTTGATGACAATATAAGCCTGATATATCCCGGAACTATTACCATAGACTTATTGGATGAAGCTATACCCGATATAATGAATTCAAAAGGAATAATTGTCGACATGCGCTGTTATCCCAATGAAACCATTATATTCCCATTAGGACGACATCTCATGCCCGAATCAAGTCCTTTTGTAAAATTCTCAAGAACACAATATATATTTCCCGGGGTATTTACATATTTACCAACCTATATTCTTGGGTATTATAACTTTGATTACTATACGGAGATTACGGATTATTATAAAGGAAAAACCGTAGTTATTGTCAACGAAGAGACCCAAAGCGAGGCCGAATTTACAACCATGGCATACCAGGCATCGCCAAATACAATTGTCATCGGCAGTACAACAGCTGCAGCAGACGGTAATATGGTCTATTTTTATCTCCCGGGAAACATTTATACCGCCTTCTCCGGATTGGGGGTTTATTATCCTGACGGGACAGAAACCCAACGAGTCGGCATTGTACCGAACGTCGAAGTACTGCCTACCATTGAGGGAATTAAGAACGGGATAGATGAGCCGCTGCAGAAAGCCATCGACATCATCAACGAAGGAACCCGCATCAACGACTTGGCTACTACAGATGAGTTCAGTTTATACGCCGACCCCAACGGAATGCTGCATATCAGGAACATCCCCACAAACGGAGAAATCAACCTCTTCGATCTGCAAGGGAAAAAGATTGTCACCGCCAAAGTACACCGGGGAGATAACTCGATAGATACACAAAATTAGCCGACCGGTATTTATATATGTAAATACCAATCGGCTAAAGAGAGTAATACCAAAAAGTTTATAAAGCGATAATTTATTCTATCTTTTTATAATCCGCCAAGAAAATCTCCAGTCCTTTATCGGTAAGAGGATGCTTGAGCAAACCTTTAATGGCGGATAAGGGGCAGGTGGCTACATCGGCTCCGGCTTCGAGGCATTGGATGATGTGCTGGGTGCTGCGGATAGATGCCGCCAATACCTGCGTTTTATAGTCGTAAGTATCGAATACATCCACGATCTTGTAGAGAAGTTCTATACCGTCGCTGGCAATATCGTCGAGACGGCCTACGAAAGGCGACACATACGTAGCACCGGCTTTGGCGGCCAGCAATGCCTGTCCCACCGTGAAGACCAAGGTGCAATTCGTCTTTATTCCGTTTTGGCTGAAATAGCGGATAGCTTTTATTCCGTTCTCAATGCAGGGCACCTTCACTACAATGTTCTTATGCAGGGCAGCCAGCTCTTTACCTTCCTTTATTATGCCATCGTAGTCGGTGGCAATCACTTCGGCGCTCACGTCGCCGTCTACCATTTCGCAGATGGTTACATAGTGTTTCCGTTGGTTTTCAATGCCTTTTATCCCTTCTTTAGCCATGAGGGACGGGTTGGTTGTTACGCCGTCGAGAATGCCCAGTTCGCCCGCTTCGCGTATCTGGTCTAAATTTGCTGTGTCGATAAAAAATTTCATTATATAATGTTTAATGTTTACTTCCAAATAATCCTACTCCTACACACCGACTCCTCTCCTTTCTTGGTATCGATGATGAACTCTCCGTCGGGTTTTTCCTTTGTATAGAGTTTCAACTTATCGCCGAAAGAGCCTTCGGTAAGGTAGACCATCTCGAACTTATGGATTATCTTCGAGCGGAACAGTTCCAGATCGAAGGTATTGAGTACGTGCTCGATATACTTGATGCTGTTCATGTGCTTATTGATGTCGATGTCGCTGTATCGTACCGAGTAACCCATCGTGGCTTCAACGCCTCCTACAGCAGGTATTTTAGCCGGCTTCTCGGCCAGGCATTCCCTGTCGTTTACGATATACCGGGCCAGGTCGGGGCGCCACATCGGAATATCGATCGGCCGGCGCGTCTTTACATTGATGGCCGCCCAAATGCTTCGGGCATCGCCTATTATCTTGCCTTCTTCGTTTATAAAACAGAAGCAGCGCTGAGTGAAGAAGCGGGTTACGTCTTCCACCCAAGTCTCTACCACAATCCATTCGTCGTGATTGGGATACTCTTCCATTCTGATACTGATGCGCGACAATACCCAAGCGGCATCGTCTTTTTGCAGTGCGTCGTAGCCAAATCCACGCTCGTGCGCATGAATGGTGGCTGCTTGTAACATATAATTCCCCATAACGGGGATAGTGGCTTTACCCATAAAATCGCAAACATACGATTCGATGTGGAAGCGGAATTTTCCGGTTTTGTCCTTCA
>DAIREI010000041.1:0-2000 GCA_036795675.1 Bacteroidales bacterium | reverse complement strand
AAATCGCAAACATACGATTCGATGTGGAAGCGGAATTTTCCGGTTTTGTCCTTCAACATATATATAAATTAAAAGAATGAAAGTAATGAAAAGAATGAAAGAATTATTAGAGTTAGGAATGGTATTTTCTTCATTTCCTTCATTTTTTTCATTACTTTAATTATATCTCTAACAGCCCTTCCGGCAACTCAACCAATATTATCTTCTCGGCCTCATCAATATGGTTGACTACCTTTTCGTTGGCGGGAACCAACACTTCGCCCTTGTCTGTATCCACCACAAAGAGGGTGTTGATGGTAGTGTCGTCGACGGCTTTTATCGTGCCTATGTCGCCCAACTTCTCATCGCGCAGCTTATATCCGAGGAAATAATCCCAAGTAAACTCTTCGGATAAGGGTTTCTCCACTATATCTTTCTTGGGAAAATAAACGTCTTTGTTGGTGAGAGGCTGCACATTCTTCTCCGAGTTGATATTCTTCAACTTAACCAAAGCGGCCGTATCGGAGGTGAAACGGTAAGACTCTATGCGGAAAGGGACGAATATGCCTTCCAGCTCGCAGACAAGGAAAGGATTGTCTACCTCGTCGAACGAATCGTCGGTAAAACTAAAGGAAATCTCGCCTTTAATGCCGTGCGGCTTATTAAACTTGCCTATTTTTACTAAACTATCTCTATCAATCATATTATAATCGGGTTATTCTTGCACCTAATTCGTTTAGGCGGCGGTCGATGTCTTGGTAGCCGCGGTCTATCTGGTCAATATTATCAATACGGCTGGCTCCGTTGGCGCTCATGGCGGCAATAAGCATGGCAATACCGGCACGTATATCTGGCGACACCATATTGGCAGCGCGAAGCTTGTACCTGCGTCCCGAACCGATTACCGTGGCCCGGTGCGGGTCGCAAAGGATAATCTGCGCCCCCATGTCGATGAGTTTATCCACAAAGAAGAGGCGGCTTTCAAACATCTTTTGGTGAATCAATACGCTGCCGTTGGCTTGCGTGGCCACCACCAAGAAAACGCTGAGCAAGTCGGGCGTCAAACCCGGCCAGGGAGCATCGGCGATGGTCATAATAGAGCCGTCGATAAAGGTTTCGATGGTGTACAGGTCTTGTTCGGGAACCACGATGTCGTCTTTTTCCCTCAGCACTTCAATACCCAATCGGCGGAAAGCGTCGGGGATGATACCGAGGTCGTCGTACGACACATTCTTGATGCGCAGAGGCGATGCCGTCATGGCGGCCATCCCTATAAAGCTGCCCACCTCTATCATGTCGGGCAATATGGTGTGCTCGCAACCGTGCAACTTCTTCACCCCCTCAATAGAGAGGCGGTTGGAGGCCAATCCGTCAATCTTGGCGCCCATGGCGATGAGCATTTTAGTAAGTTGTTGCAGGTAAGGTTCGCAAGCCGCATTGTAGATACAGGTCTGCCCCTCGGCCAGTGTAGATGCCATCAATATGTTGGCCGTACCGGTTACCGAAGCCTCGTCAAGCAACATATAGGCCCCGCGCAATCCCTTCGATGTTACTTCGTACATGTGTTTGTCGCGATCGTAGTGGAAGTCTCCTCCCAGTTTCTCTATCCCCAGAAAGTGCGTATCCAAGCGGCGACGGCCTATCTTATCACCTCCCGGTTTGGGTATGAGGGCAAAGCCGAAGCGGGCTACCAAGGGACCTACCAGCATAACCGACCCACGCAGTGCGGTACTTCGCTTGAAGAAGTCCTCGGTTTGCAGGTAATCCAGATTGACATTATCTGCCTGAAAGGTATAAGTGCCCGGCTTGGGACGGTCTATTTTCACTCCCATCTCGCCCAAAAGGACAATCAGGTTATTTACATCCAATATATCGGGAACGTTGTGTATCGTTACCTTTTCGGGAGTAAGCAGTATGGCGCAGACCACCTGCAAGGCCTCGTTTTTCGCGCCTTGGGGTGTAATCTCTCCCGATAGTTTATGTCCGCCTTCAATGATAAAAGAAGCCATGAGCGTTTAATG
>DAIREI010000040.1:0-8161 GCA_036795675.1 Bacteroidales bacterium | reverse complement strand
ATATTTATCTTTTGGCTAAGCTATTGCTTGCTACTGCTTGCATTGCTCGGGCTAAACACCCCCACCGCCATGGCGCAGCTCACCAACTGGGAGAACTTCACCAACGGCGACATGGTAACCAAGATTATTGCCGATGGCGACTACCTGTGGATAGCCACCGGCGGCGGGCTGGTAAAGATGAATCGCCATACAGAAGAAAAAGAGTTTTACAACCGCGCCAGTGCCGGGCTGCCCGACAACCACCTGCTGGCCCTCCACAAAGACGCTCAGGGAAACCTGTGGATGGGCGGGCGGTATTACGGCGTAGGGAAGTTCGACGGGATGGGTTGCGAGGTGTATGACGAAGGCAATTCGGGCCTGTTCTCCGGGCAATACTGCATGGCGATAACCACCGGCGAGGACGGCACAGTCTATATCGGCGGCCTCTTTGCACTGAATGTGTTCGACGGAGAATCATGGGAATCCTATTCGACGCCAAATATGCCGATAGATATGATGTGGGGTATATACGACATGAAGATGGACGAGGATGGGGTTCTTTGGCTGGGTGCCGAAACCACCGCGTCCCAGTTCTTTTTCGGCAGGTTCGCCGGCGGGGAAATCGAAATTATCCCCGAAATCCAGACCGTGGTCAGCTCCCTCGAGATAGACGGAGAAGGGAGCAAATGGCTGGGCACAAGAAGTGGCGGACTGATAAAGTACGACAGCAACGGGCAGATTACTAAATACAACACTTCCAACTCCAATATCCCCTCCAATACCATCTACTATGTAAAACAATCGCCTTCGGGCGATTTGTGGCTCAGCACCGGTGGCGGCATGCTTGCAAAGTTCGACGGTGCGGATTTTGTCCGGTACGACCCCGGTATCATCTATCCGGGCAGGAACCTTATCCACTGCTTTGAGTTTGACGATGACGGGACGCTCTGGATAGGGAGCAAGTATGAGGGCCTGATAAAATTCGACGGCGAAAGCTACACCCGCATCGATGTAAGCAGCTCGCCTTTAAGGCCTGTGATTTTTCCCCGGGGCATGGAGATTGACTCGGAGGGCAGCCTCTGGTTCGGGACCAACACAAACCTGACCCAAATTGACAAGGACGACCGATGGGAGGCCTTCTACGAAATAGATGATGTTACTACGCTTGATTTCCGGGTAAGGGATATTGTCCGTGATTTTTCCGGCAACCAATGGCTCGGCTTTGGTATGAGCGACACCTGCCTTCTCAAAAACACCCCCGTTGACAAAGAAGTAATCAAATGGAGCGAGATGCCTATTGATTCATGGCTTAATGATATTTTCTGCTTCGATAGGAAAGGGAATCTGTGGCTGGGGACTACCGGCGCCGGCATATTTAAGTATGACGGAAACGGCTGGGAGCAATTCACAACAATGAACAGCCCCCTGAAAAGCAATATCGTTCTAAGTTTGATTGTGGATGAAAACGACAACCTCTGGGGAGGCGTAGGAGAAACGGATGCGGAGATGAAATTGGGATGTTTATTCAAATACAACGGCACAACGTGGACGATATACACCCCTCACAACTCGGGTTTGCCCACGCATGTTCCCGCTAAGCTCGCATTCGACTCCAAAGGGTATTTATGGATCAACTGCTGGGATTTTAGAGCAGAACCCAATCCGCATGATTCAGGGGGGTTAACCAAGTTTGACGGCACAACGTGGGAGACCTACAATATGTCCAACTCGGGCATCCCCAGCAATGCCATGCACAGCCTCGCCATCGACAAAAACGACCATTTATGGCTCGGGACATTCGACCGCTATGTGGGCCCCACCCACTTTGATGGAGAAAGCGGCTGGACAACCTATAATGTGCGGAACTCAGGCATCGCGTACAATGTTGTGAACGATATGGCCTTCGACTACGATAAGAACCTGATTTGGTTCGGTCACCTGCAAAGCAGCGGCCTGTCGAGAGCTTCGTACGATTTCAGCCTGGGGTCGGGTATAGGCGGTATAGAACCCGGCAGGAAAGTGGACATCTATCCCAATCCTGTTGCCGATTATTTGTCGATAAATTCAAAGGAAGCAATGACTACGCTCACTGTTTACGACCTGTCGGGAAGAGTTCATCATAGCTATCCTCTCAATTCTACTGATACAAGCATTGATATGAGTTCTTATGCGCCCGGCATCTATTTGTTGAGCATAGAGTTTGCATCCGGAGCGAAAGAGCGTATGAAGATAATAAAGAAGTGAGGACGAACCCTTGCGGTCGCCCGTTGCCGTGTTAGCGGCAATATGTCCATAGCGGTATGCGTAAGCGTACCGGAACAAATATTTGATCAATAGAACAGAGCCACATAGTGGCGATATGTTATTCGCAGTTCATACATTCCGCCACTACAGCAAAATCAAAAGCCACCTCGACAATTGGTTTGAGGTGGTTTTTTTGTAAAAAACACCAACAATGTTGTATAGTTGAACAACGTTTTGTATCTTTGCACCATGGAAAGAGAAAGAAAAATACGAACATACGGAGGTTATTTTGAATCTTTCATGGAGACTTTATCAGAAAAGGAGCAAGATAAAATCCAGTATGGCCTACTTCTTTTGAAGAGTCAAGAAAGGTTATCCAGAAAGTTTGTAAGTTTGATTAGCGATGGAATCTTTGAGCTAAGAACAGAGTATAATTCAAATATTTATCGTGTATTTTTCATCTTTGACGAGGGTAATATCGTGGTTCTCTTTAACGGATTCCAAAAGAAAACACAGAAAACACCCGGTAGTGAAATAGATAAAGCAATTAAAATAAAGGAGGCATATTATGAAGACAAACAATCACAGAATTTCAGATTATGATGCTGTCCTTGATGCCAAATTCGGGGCAAAAGGGACTGCAAGCAGAGCAGAAGCAGAAGAGAAAGCATACTCGTTTTATACAGGTCAGATTATTGAAGATGCGAGAAAGAAAGCTAAGATCAGCCAAGCGGAGCTTGCTCGCCGCATTGGTTCTGACCGTTCCTATATCTCACGAGTAGAAAATGGGCTTACTGAACCTAAAGTATCTACTTTTTTCCGTATCATGAATGCTTTAGGATGTAGAGTTGAGTATTCGATGATCTTATAGAGCAAGAAGAGCATAAATCAAAAGCCGCCCCGATGTACATCAAGGCGGCTTCTCATATTATATCGCAAACAATCTTATTTTGCTACTACGCGAACCATTTCCAGCATTTTGTTGGAGTATCCCCACTCGTTGTCGTACCAGGTTACGATCTTGGCGAAGTTGGCGTCGAGCGAGATGCCTGCGCCGGCGTCGTAGATAGAGGTGAGCGGGCTGCCTACAAAGTCGGTGGAAACCACGGCGTCTTCGGTGTAGCCTAATATGCCCTTCAATTCGCCTTCGGAAGCTTTCTTCATAGCGGCCGAGATTTCGTCTTTAGTAGCCGGTTTTTCAAGCACCACAGTCAAGTCCACTACCGATACATCGGAGGTGGGGACGCGCATGGACATACCCGTTAGTTTGCCATTCAGTTCGGGCAGCACTTTGCCCACTGCCTTAGCTGCGCCGGTGGAGGAGGGGATGATATTCTCGAGGATGCCGCGACCACCGCGCCAGTCTTTAGAAGAAGGACCGTCGACGGTTTTTTGAGTCGCTGTAGCCGCATGAACGGTAGTCATCAAGCCTTTGGCGATGCCGAAGTTCTCGTGCAATACCTTAGCCACCGGAGCCAACGCGTTGGTGGTGCAAGAAGCGTTGGAGATGATAGGTTCTCCGGCATATTTTTTATCGTTCACACCATAAACAAACATCGGGGTGTCGTCCTTAGAAGGAGCTGACAATACCACTTTTTTCGCGCCTGCGTCGATATGCTTTTGGGCGGTTTCTTTAGTAAGGAACAATCCTGTCGATTCAACCACCACATCAGCGCCTACTTCGTTCCATTTGAGGTTGGCGGGATCTTTTTCCGCTGTAAGGCGTATTCTTTTGCCATTAACAACCAAGCAGTTTCCGTCTACAGCCACTTCGCCGTTGAAACGGCCGTGTACCGAATCGAACTTCAGCATATATGCCAGATAGTCGGGAGCCAACAAGTCGTTGATACCCACCACTTCGATGTCGTTTGCGAAGTTATAAACTGCTGCACGAAACACCATGCGGCCAATACGGCCAAACCCATTAATACCTACTTTAATCATTGCTAATTACGTTTTATAGATTTAAATTAAACTGAATGTTGGTATGTATATTCTTTATTGTCTTTTATTTTGCAAAATTACAAAGAATTATTGATATACCCTATCAGATGGTAAACAATCTTAGCGGTGAAAGGGTTTTAGAATTATAAATAATTAATAGCTTATGGCTTATAGCTGTTAGCCGTCAGAAAACACAACAAGTTTGTATCTTGTACAAGACCGGCTTACCCGATTCTTATAACTCGGAATCTCCAAAATAAAAGGCTGCCTCGTTGCGAAGCAGCCTTTTGTATAGAGAAATGATTTATCTCTTAGAATTTCACACCGAAAGCAATAGCAAGGCCATAAGTGTCGCCTGCATTATCGCTCAAACCAATATTGTAGAACAAAATTGGCTCGATGAATACTTTGTCATTGAAGAAATAGTCGTAACCAACTTTGATAGTACCATAGCTCATCAGGTCTACATCTTTGTATTTTTCACCTTGATAAGAAAGACCGGCGAAAAGGTTTTTCCATACATAGTATCTTGCACCTACGTTGAAATAGAAACCATTAGTGTCGTTATCACCAAGCTTTTGGTAAGCGAAACCTAAACCTGCATCAATACCAAGCTTGTTGGTAGCAAAATAAGTTCCGTTAATTCCAAAGTCGAAGCTGGTGTAGTCATCACCAAGAGTTAAATCTAAACCTGTTGTTTGTGCTGCGATAGCGATGTCGCCCTTTTGAGCGAAAGTTGTACTAATTCCTAATAAACAAACTACTGTCAGTAATAAAACTTTTTTCATTTTGATTTGAGTTTTTTGAGTTAATAAATAAATTATTCCGGGCGCAAAAGTACAACAATATTTAATAATACCAAATATTATCCAATCAAATTCTCTCCCGACATCTCTTTGGGTTGCTTCAATCCGAGGATGTGCAGCAGGCTGGGCGCCACATCGGCCAATATACCGTCTTCTACTTTAGCCTCTTTATTGTCAGAGATATAAATAAAAGGCACGGGGTTGAGCGAATGGGCCGTATTGGGACTTCCGTCTTCGTTCATCGCATTGTCGGCATTGCCGTGGTCGGCAATAATAATAGCTTCATATCCATTGGCTTTGGCCGCTTCGATGGTATCCTTCAGGCAAGAATCGACCGCTTTTACCGCTTTTTCTATGGCTTCGTATACGCCGGTATGGCCTACCATATCGCCGTTGGCGTAGTTGACCACGATAAAATCGAAGTCCTGCTTTTGGAGGGCATCTGTCAATTGGTCTTTCACCTCGAAGGCCGACATCTCGGGTTTGAGGTCGTAAGTAGCCACTTTGGGTGAGGCAACCAATATGCGCTCTTCCCCTTGGTAGGGTTCTTCGCGACCGCCGTTGAAGAAGAAAGTAACATGAGCGTACTTCTCCGTCTCGGCGATATGCAGTTGGCGTTTATCCAAAGCCGACAGAAATTTGCCCAATGTATTCTCTACGTTCTCCTTATCGAACAGAATGTGCATCCCCTTGAAAGTAGGGTCGTAGGGCGTGAGGGTATAATATTGCAGGTTGGGAATGGTATGCATCCCGTACTCGGGCATATCTTGTTGGGTGAGCACAATAGTCAACTCTTTGGCGCGATCGTTGCGGAAGTTGAAGAAGATAACCACGTCGCCCTCTTCTATCACCGATAGGGGTTTGCCGTTCTTCACGCACACGATGGGTTTGATAAACTCGTCGGTTACGCCGTCGGCATACGATTGCTCCACGGCTTGCACGGGATTCTCGGTAGGTGTACCTGTTCCGTTTACCAAAAGATCGTAAGCCACTTTGATGCGTTCCCAGCGTTTATCCCTGTCCATGGCATAGTAGCGGCCGATGATGGAGGCGATTTGCCCGGTAGATTGCTTCAGGTGCTCTTGCAATTGGGCGATAAAGCCGGCGCCGCTTTTGGGGTCGGTATCGCGGCCGTCCATAAAGCAATGCGCAAAGGTTTTGTCTACCCCGTACTGTTTGCTGATGTCGGTGAGCTTGAATAAATGTTCCATCGAACTATGCACGCCACCGTCGGAAACCAAGCCCATTAGGTGGATTTGCTTGCCGTGAGCTTTAGCATAAGTATATGCGCTCTTTATTTCGGGATTATTGAGTATGGAATTGTCGCGACAGGCGCGGTTTATCTTTACCAGGTCTTGATATACTACGCGGCCGGCGCCGATATTGAGGTGACCCACTTCGGAGTTTCCCATCTGGCCTTCGGGCAAGCCTACATCCTCGCCCGATGCCTGTAGTTGCGAATGCGGATAGGTATTGAGAAGGTAATCCCAATAAGGGGTGTCGGTTTGCGATATAACGTCGCGTCTGGTCTTATCCCCGAACCCCCAACCGTCGAGAATAACCAATAATGCCTTTCTTTTTGCCATGTTTGCCTGTTCCCCTCTTATTCTACGGTGCCTTTAACTACCATTACCAATTTCTGACCGGTATCCAGCGTGGCAGTTACTTTTTTATTGATCGGGCCAAACTGTCCTTTGGGGTCGAATACCACCCGGATAGTGGTGGTTTTTCCTTTGCCTACCGGCTCTTTCGACCAATCGGAGGTAGTGCATCCGCAAGAGGTGTTAACGGTGATTAAACCGATGGGGCTATCTGAATTATTACGAATAATAAAGTCGAAAGAAACTCTTTCTCCGTTGCGGGATATGGTTCCGAAATCGAAGACGTCATTTTCAACATATACGCCTTTCTTGTCGTCTTGCTGTACTGTAGCGGTTGTGCCCGACGTGCTTGCGGGCATAGAGGCCATTAAAAAT
The DNA here is from genome assembly GCA_036795675.1 of Bacteroidales bacterium. Lineage (GTDB taxonomy): Bacteria > Bacteroidota > Bacteroidia > Bacteroidales > Azobacteroidaceae > Azobacteroides. The sequence goes on along the minus strand of DAIREI010000040.1, from coordinate 1,212 downwards.
AAACCTGCCATTGCAGGGATAATCAATGCCAATTTGAATAAATTCTTTTTGTTCATATAACTAATTATTGAATGTTTGTGTATGTTATAACAAATCTCTGCTAAAAAAGATTTACGAAATGTCTATTCATTATATAAGGGGCGAATAAACATTCGCCCCTACTGTTCACTGTTTACTGATAACTGTTCACTGACATTATCTGCTTCTGCTGCTACCGGAGCTTGAAGAGCGGGATGAGCCTGAACTGCTGCTCGAGCTGCTTCTTGAACTGCCGCTGCTTACATTGCCCGACGATCGGGATGAACTTGAGCTGTTGCTCCTTACCGTAGTACCACTGCTGCTGTTGGAACGGCTGCTGCTTTGCGATACCGAACTGTTGCTTTTGGGCGTACTGCTCGAAGTGGTTGTACGGGTAGTTGTAGTAGTAACCTTGGGTTGCGTAGTAGTATTTCTGCTGGTAGTGCTTACTGCCGTATTGGCATTTCCGGAAGTAGTATTGCGGCTACTTGTTGCAGTAGTTACTTGGGTATTTTCGCGGCTGGTAGTACGGCCGGTAGTCGTTACCTGATCGCCCGAACGGGTAGTGGTAGAGCGGCTGCTGCTGTTTATGTTGGCATCTGAGTTGCGCGTGCCGGTTGTGCGGGAGTTGCTGGTGCCGGTCTCTCTTGTTGTAGACGATGACCTTGAACTTGCGCCTTCGTTGCTAGCCGAACGCGAATTTTGAGATTCCCTGTACATTTGTTCCCTTTCTTGAGCCGGGCGCAGATTCAATTCCTTCGAGCTGCTATATCCGCTTTGGCGGTGTTTGGGATTGTGGTCGTAGCCGTATGCGTAGCCGTGGTGGTGACGTACGTGAGGATCGTGGTAGTACACGGGCCGTCCGTAGTAGTCGTAGCGATGGTGGCAATAACCGTAGTGCATCACGTAATGGCGTGGCAGCCAGCAGGCATCTATCCAACGATAACCTCCGCGGTAGTATTCCCAATAACCGGGAATCCAATAAGCGTTAGTATAAGGGGCTAATGCCCAGTATCCTTGCACCCATACGTAGGCGCCATAGTGATAATCCCAGGTATAGTATCCGTCAATCCAGATATAATTAGCTCCGGGAGAGCCGATTACCGTACCAACAGATAACGTTACATTGGGAGCCAACGGAGTATTGGCGTATAATGAAACTTTTACTGAGACCTGTGCCTCTGCTCCTAAACT
>DAIREI010000039.1:0-8216 GCA_036795675.1 Bacteroidales bacterium | reverse complement strand
CTATGGTAGACCGGATAGAGATTGTACGCGGTGGAGGTTCAGCGCTCTTTGGCTCGTCGGCCATTGCCGGAACTATTAACATTATCACCAAAGAACCCATACGCAATACGGCCATGCTGTCGCATAACCTGATGTCGACCGGCGGAAGCAATAACTTCGATAACAACACTACCTTCAATGCCTCTTTAGTGACAGACGACCATAAGATGGGCGTAATGGCCTTCGGACAACGGCGGCACCGCTCGGCCTACGATCACGATGGCGACAGCTTCAGCGAGATACCCCTAATCGACAGCCGCACACTGGGATTCAGGGCTTATGCCAAAACAAGTCTATACTCCAAACTGACCCTTGAGTACCACAATATGAACGAGTTTCGCCGTGGAGGCGACAATTTGGATAAAGAGCCTTTCGAGGCCTACATTGCCGAGCAAGTCGACTCGAATGTGGACGGCGGAAGCCTGAAGTTTGATTGGTATGGCGCAGAAAAGCATCGCTTCAATCTCTATGCTGCCGCTCAATTAACTAAACGCAAAAGCTACTACGGCGGAGGCGAACCTATCGGAACTCTTCCTGAAAATCCTACTCCCGAAGAACTGGAAACATACAATCAACGCTTAGCTTCTTACGGACAAACCCGCGACCTCACCTATACCTTCGGCGGACAGTATGCCTACGATTTCAACCGGTTGCTCTTTATGCCGTCGACCATTACTGCCGGGGTGGAGTACACAGCCGATGATCTGAGCGACCAAAGCGGATACCGCGAAGAGGCCATTAAGCAAGAAGTAAATACAAAAAGTGTATATGCGCAAAACGAATGGAAAGATGAACGTTGGAGCTTTCTTGTAGGTGCAAGGCTCGACAAGCATAGCTTGCTGAAGAACGCGATAATAAGCCCTCGCGCCAATATCCGCTTCAACCCCGCCGACGAGATAAACCTGAGGCTGAGCTATGGTCAAGGTTTCCGTGCTCCGCAACTCTTCGATGAAGACCTGCATGTGAATATTGCCGACGGGGAATCAATCGTATCCGTTCTCGACTCCAATCTGAAAAAGGAAACCTCGCACAGCTTCAGCGCCTCTGTCGATTGGTACTTTAATGTGGATAATATTCAATTTAATTTCTTGGCAGAAGGCTTTTACACCCGCTTATTAGACCCCTTCACGTCAGTAATGGAAGAGCAAGCAGACGGGAGTTGGATTTACCGCACGGTAAACAGCTCGGGGGCGAAAGTGTATGGCGGAAACTTCGAGATTCGCTCTATCCCAGCGAAATGGCTGGAACTACAAATAGGCGCCACAGTACAAAAGAGCCTCTACGATGAGGCCATCAAGTGGTCGGACGATGAGAATGACCTCGTAACGCCTACCAAGCGCATGATGCGCACTCCCGACATGTACGGCTATTTCATTGCCACACTCACGCCGCTCAAACGCTTTACATCCGTGTTCTCCGGAAACTACACAGGCAGCATGCTTGTTCCCCACGAGGCGGGCTATATAGAAGTGAATCGCACGGAGGAGACGCTCTCGTTCTTCGAGCTCAATTGGAAGGCCAGCTATATCTTCTCTCTCTACCAAGGCTCATCCTTTGAACTGAGTGCAGGCATACAGAACATATTCAATGCTTATCAAAAAGACTTCGACAAAGGAGCGGATAGGGCATCGTCGTACATCTACGGCCCCACCCTGCCGAGGAGCTACTTTGTGGGAGGGAAGATAACGTTTTAAGTGAAAAACTAATAACTAAAAGCTAAAAGTTTTTAGTTATTAGTTTTTAGTTCTAAAAGTAACTCGACCCGTCCCAGCAGTGGGTACACAGGTCTTCTTTGGGCAATCCGATGGCGGCCACCACGTTCTCGAGGCTGTTGAACTTAAGGGTGGTGATGTTCAGCTCGCGGCGTATCTCTTCCACCAACTGCCTGTATTGCGGGGTGTCGGTCTTCCGGTAGAGCTTCAAATCCTTATCGTCTCGCCCTTCCATACGCTTAATCATGCGGCGCGTAATGAGTTCGAGCGTCGATTTGGAGGCGGTAAAGTTGAGGAAATCGCAGGCATACAACAGCGGCGGACAAGCTATGCGCATGTGTACCTCTTTGGCGCCGTAGTTATAGAGGATATTCACATTGTCGCGCAACTGGGTGCCACGCACAATGGAGTCGTCGCAGAAGATGATGCGCTGATTATTTAATAAGGTCTTATTAGGGATTAGCTTCATGCGGGCGATAAATTCGCGTTGCTCTTGTCGTGAAGGGGTAAAGCTGCGCGGCCAGGTAGGCGTGTACTTGATAAAGGCTCTCTTGTAGGGCACTCCTTTACCCACGGCATACCCCAAAGCATGACCCACGCCCGAGTCGGGGATACCGGCTACAAAGTCGACAGTCAGGTCGTCTTCCTGTGCCATAGAAAATCCGCCCTTGTAGCGAACCGAGTCTACGTTTACGCCCTCGTATTCCGAGACAGGATAACCGTAATACACCCACAAGAAAGAGCATATCTGTTTCTTCTTATTGGGCTTGCGAAGTTGCTCAAAGCCGTCGGCCGTAATCTTCACCACTTCGCCCGGGCCTAAGTTGTATTCAATCTCATAGCCCAGGTTGGGATAACCGCAAGGCTCGTTCGATACGCAATATGCCCCCTCTTTCTTGCCTATCATTACGGGCAGGCGACCCAGTTTATCGCGCGCGGCAATTAAATAATCGGGGGTAAGGATGAGTATGGTACACGAACCTTTTACTGCCTTAAACACATTCTCAATTCCTTCGAGAAAAGTCTTCCCTTCGTCGATAAGCAAAGTGACCAACTCGGTGGGATTGGTTTCGCCCGAACTCAGTTCGGAGAACGCCCTACCCCTATCGATAAGCTGCGCCTCCAGTTCGTCGAGGTTATTGATTTTGGCAACCGTTGCTACGGCATATTTACCCAAATGTGAGTTCATCACCATGGGTTGGGGGTCGGTATCGCTGATGATGCCGATGCCTGCTTTCCCACTGAATTTGCCCAAGTCATCTTCAAACTTGCTGCGAAAATACGAGTTCTCGAGGCTATGGATAGAACGTTGCAGGTTAGTGCCTGTCCATGTTACCATCCCCGCCCGTTTGGTTCCCATGTGCGAGTTGTAATCTGTACCGTAATACAGGTCGTTGATACACTCGTCTTTTGATATTGTTCCGAAAAAACCGCCCATAATATTAAATTAAGAGCTAAGAGCTAAGAACCAAGAACTAAGAATTGCTTTGCATTGCGTCAACTCTTAACTCTTAGTTCTTAACTCTTAACTAAATGGAATTTTGTTCAATCTGAAGCGTCTTCGTCGGCTGATCGCATACCGACGGAGGACCGAAGTACTGAATGGGGCCGGGATAGACATAATCGGTCTTCACCGCCCATTTATTGCGCTTGGAGGCAAACTTCTTAAAGGGCTTGCCGTTGAGGTCTACCATCGCTTTCCGTATCACGGGCTTCATCTCCCCTTGACGGCGCTCCATATTCATCATCATGGTAATGGGTACGCCTCCTGCAATCCACTCCGAGGCCGGAGCGGTGGTGTTGCGTACCGAGGCCATGTAGCCGGTCTTGCCCGTGCCAATGAGTCCGGCGGCTGTGTAGCCCAACGAGTAACAATAGTCTGCATCGTAATTAGAGGGAGCGGCGCAACGGCCTTCGTATCCGAAGAAATGGTGCTGGGTATCGAACTTACCGCAATAGCAATCATCGTCTCTCATTCGCTCAAGGCGCTTGCCTACCATATCGGCCAACAGCTCTTCGGTATCGATGCGCGAGACTTGCACATTGCCGTGCGAATCCCGGTCTAAGGTTAGCTGGCGAGCCACATCTTCGGGGAGGCTGGCGTATATCCTCGAGTTCTCGGCCGATAATTGCTCTATAATATAAGCCCGCTGGTGCGAGCGCTTAATCCGCTTAAATTCTTTCTCGTGCCCGGCCAGGTAGTCGTTCAGTTCCTCGATAAGATTCTTCATGGCAGGGATGAACTCAATCAACCCTTCGGGGATAAGTACCGTTCCGAAGTTGTTGCCTTGGTCGGCTCGTTTGGCCACTATCTCGGCAATATAATTGACTATGTCTTGCAGGGTTTGGTTCTTCGCCTCCACCTCTTCCGATATAATGGCGATATTGGGTTGCACCTGAAGGGCGCATTCGAGGGTAATGTGCGAAGCCGAGCGTCCCATCAGCTTAATGAAGTGCCAGTATTTGCGTGCCGAGTTGCAATCGCGCTGGATATTGCCTATTACTTCGGAATAGACCTTACAAGCCGTATCGAAACCGAAGGAAGCCTCTATCATTTCGTTCTTCAGGTCGCCGTCGATGGTTTTGGGGCAACCTATTACCTGTACTCCGGCGCCTATCTCGGCATAGTATTCCGCCAGTACGCAGGCGTTGGTATTGGAGTCGTCGCCACCGATGATTACCAAAGCGGTTATCTTGAGTTTCTTCAGTATCTCGAGGCCTTTATCAAACTGCTTCTTGGTTTCCAGCTTTGTCCTGCCCGACCCTATTATATCAAAGCCGCCCGTATTGCGATATTCATCTATTATCTCGCCCGTCAACTCCATGTATTTATGCTCAATCAAACCATCGGGGCCGAGGATGAAGCCATACAGCCGGCTCTCTTCGCTCATAGCTTTGATGCCGTCGAACAAGCCGGCAATTACATTATGACCGCCGGGAGCCTGTCCGCCCGACAGGATAACGCCGACATTAAGCGGGGGCCAATCTCTTTTTTCTTTAGCTTCTACAAAGCGAATCAAGGGTAAGCCATAGGTATTGGGAAACAGTTCTTTTATTTCGTCCTGATGCGAAACCGACTGTGTAGGAGCGCCTTCTTCTACTTCTACAAACCCTGTTAATACCTTGGGTACTTTGGGTTTATACTTTGCCCTTTCAACTTGCAATGCACTTATAGTCATTATTAAATAAGATTATGGGGTTGATTAGAGCGACAAAGATAAAAAAAATATTGTACTTTTACTCCATGAATTATTACGAATTAATACTATCGCTTACGCCCAACACCGAGATTAACAGGGATGTAGCCTCGGCTGTGTTGGCTGATATAGGTTTCGAGAGCTTTGTAGAAACCGACCGCGGCATCGATGCCTATATCCCGGAGAGCCTTTATTCTGAAGAGGCATTGGCCGAAACGCTTCAAAGTCTACCCCTGATAGATACGCACGTGCAGTATCACATCGAGTTTATTAAGGAAAAGGATTGGAACGAGGAATGGGAGAAGAACTTTTTCCAACCGATATATATAGATAATAAGGTGGTTATCCATAGTTCGTTCCATCAAGACGTTCCCCCGGCGGAGTACGACATCGTTATCGATCCCAAGATGGCTTTCGGCACGGGGCATCATCAAACTACCGAACTGATGATTTCTTACTTGGCCGATTTGGAAGTACACGATAAATCATTCCTCGATATGGGTTGCGGTACGGCTGTGCTGGCTATCCTGGCACGAATGAAGGGCGCTCGACCCGTTACGGCTATCGACAACGATGAGTGGGCTTACCGCAATGCCCTCGAGAATATCCGCCTCAACAATACCCCCGACATTAAAGTGCAGTTGGGCGATGCTTCGCTGCTCGGCGATGAGCAATACGACTTTATCTTTGCCAATATCAACCGCAATATCCTCTTGAACGATATACATAGCTATGCCTCCTGCATGAGCCCCGGCGCTTCGCTATATATGAGCGGTTTTTACAGCGAAGACATGGAAGCAATCATACAGGAGGGCGCCAAAAGCGGGCTTGGGTTTATCTCTTATAAAACTAAAGACAACTGGGTAGCGTTGCATTTAGTTCTTCACTCAATTAAGACCCTTAGCGGATTCAACTAAGCGGACGAACTCCCTGCGGTATCCTTGGTCGTCGTTGCCGAGGGCGCTTTTGGCCAAGGCGAGTACCTTGTCGTAGCTTGCGTCGGCTTTGTAGTCCGAGTCGCGAAGCAGGTGGCCGAACATGGCTACTGCGGCAGCAAAGCGGAAGTCGTCGCTGGTTTTGTTGTTCTTATCATCAATCACGGGCAGTTCTATCTTCTTACTTACATCGCCGGCGGGGTCTTTGTAGCGCAGCTTGATGTTCATCAATTCGCGCGAGCCGGTGTAGACAGGCTTTTTCCTCGATTCAGTCTTTTGGTATTTCAGGTCGTCTACCTTACCGCCTACATTGGCCTTTACGCCTACCGGTATTACTTCGTAGAAGGCTGTAACGGCATGGCCTGCACCCATCTCGCCGGCATCTTTGGTATCGTCGTTGAAATCTTCGTGGTTGAGCATACGGCTTTCGTATCCAACTAAGCGGTAGGCCTGTACATGCTCGGGATTGAACTCTATCTGAAGTTTAACGTCCTTGGCTACGGCATAGAGTGTTCCTCCAAATTCCTGCACCAATACCTTGTTGGCTTCTTGCAGGTTGTCTATGTAGGCATGGTTGCCGTTGCCCTTCTCGGCCAACGTCTGCATCTTATTATCCTTATAATTGCCCATTCCGTAACCCAGTACGGTAAGGAACACACCCGATTCGCGTTCTTTCTCAATCAGTTGTTCCAATCCGTCTTTCGACGATACGCCTACGTTAAAGTCGCCATCGGTACAAAGGATAACACGGTTGTTTCCGCCCTTTACCAAGTTCTCTTTGGCTGTCTTATAAGCCAGTTTAATGCCTGCGCCTCCGGCAGTAGAGCCGCCTGCGGTAAGGCCGTCTAATGCTTCGCGTATTTTCTGTTTGTCGCTTCCCGATGTGGAAGGCAGCACCAATCCGGCCGAGCCGGAGTAAACTACTATGGCCACCCGGTCTTTCTCCCGAAGATTATTAATCAAGAGTTTGAGCGATGACTTTACCAAATCAAGGCGCGTAGGGCCATACATCGAGCCTGATACGTCGATCAGGAATACCAGATTGGATGCCGGCAGTTCGTCGCCCGCTATTTCTTTGGCTTTCACCGCCACCTTCACTAAACGGTGGTTGGTATTCCAAGGACAGGTACCTGTTTCGGCCGTAATCTTCACGGGGTCTTTGCCCGTAGGTTTCGCATAATCATAACTGAAGTAGTTTACCAGTTCTTCGGTGCGTATCGCATCCGCAGGAGGCATAGAGCCTTGGTTGATGTAGCGGCGCATATTGCCGTACGAAGCCACGTCTACGTCGATAGAGAAGGTCGACAGCGGGTCATCGTCCGCCCACTTGAAGCGGTTCTCCGATACAGAGTCATATTCCTCGGTCGAGTACACTTCTTTCTGCATATGCATATAAGGAGAGGCCGGGCGGTAACACATATCGCTCACTTCCATATCTGCCATCACCACATGCTTCACCTTTACGTCGTCTCTTCTTATGTCTTTAACAATTATTTCCGTTACCATCGCCTCTTCCAAGTCGTCGACCGAAGGAGATAGCGCTACGTTAATCGTTGTCCAGATAGCCGCTTTGCGTTGCGTTTCATATCCCACAAAAGCATACTCCAGCGTAGAGCCTTTCTCCACCGTTATCGAGTACTTCCCGTCCATATCGGTAAAAACCTTGTTGGAAGACTTTTTATCTGTCACCGAGACGGCAAACAGCGGGTCGCCCGTTTCGGCATCCGTTACTGTGCCCGACACCTTATAAGAAGCCGCGCTTGCTATTCCCACACTCCACACAGCCATAAAGACCGTAATCAACATCCATTTTAATGCAATCTGTTTCATGATTTGTTCCTCCTTTATTAAAATTATTAGTCGTTATCTAATAGATGCAGGAAGAAAAGAAATTACATAATGAAGAAGAAAAAATATTGCTTATTATCCATTTATTTCGTAAGTTTGTCTTATCTAATGAACACATTATGAGAAAAACATTGTTACTATTATTGGCGATATTGGCTTTGTCTGCCTGCAAGGAGAAGGAAGCAAATCAGATTGAATATCCGTTTGATAAGATGTATATTACTGAGTTTAATTATGTGCTGGATGAACGTATTCGTTATGTGGATAACGATTATATCACTGAATATGAATGGCTTTACCATGTATCCGGCTTCTCTGAATTGGATAGTCAATCCAGCTTGAAGTTTGTCAAATACTTAGGAGGCAGGCACAATGAGAGATATTATGAATCAAGCACTATTATTTCGGATAGTGTTGCCATCTCTGTTATTGATATTATACGGCATTATCCTTATGATACAGCTTTCCTTTATACCGGAGGCGCT
>DAIREI010000038.1:0-8479 GCA_036795675.1 Bacteroidales bacterium | reverse complement strand
TTGAATAATGACAAACTAGAAATTTTGCAAAATCACTTAACTGTCGTTATCTTTGACATTCAATTCTTAATAATATGAAAGCACTACATTCTATCCTCTGCATTGCATTGGGTCTTTTCTTTTGCACAAACGTCGTGGAAGGACAGACAATCAAGAACCGCGACCCATTGATCGAAACGGCGGTGAATGCTATTTCCGTTGATAATATGAAATCGCTGATTGAAGACTTGGTGGGTTTTCACAACCGAAACAACCTCAGCAGCATGACACATCCGACACAGGGGATAGGCGCCGCCGCCGAATATCTGTATCAAAAGGTCAACAGTTATGTCCCTGCATCCAACGGACGTCTTTCGGCAGAAAAGGTATTTTATACGATCAGCGAAAAAGGAACACGCTCGAACCGAGAAGTTACAGTATGCAATGTAATAGCCACCATAGAGGGAAATGACCCGGCCGATGACAGGATGATTGCCTTGCTGGCACATTTTGATAGCCGCAACAAAAATCTCAACGATTCTATTCAATATGCACCCGGAGCCAACGACAACGGCAGCGGCGTTGCCTGCCTGATGGAAATCACCCGCCTACTGTCGCGCCTGGATTTGCCTATAACGCTGAAGATCATGTTTCTTTCAGGCGAAGAACACGGACTATTCGGTGCGAAATACATGGCAGAAAAGGCAAGGGAGGAGGGCTGGAACCTGATTGCCGTCCTCAACAACGATATGATTGGAAACGGCTATTCAAGTGAAACAAATACGTACAACAACACCGTACTCCGCGTTTTCTCTGAAAACATCCGGGTGGTGGAAACGGAAGATATGCAACGAACGAGGGTGTACAATTCGGCTGGGAACGACGGCCCTGCGCGCCAACTTGCCCGCTATATCAAAGAAACAGGAGAACGCTATGTCGATAATATGACTGTCAATCTGATTTTCCGCGACGACCGTTTTGGGCGGAGCGGCGATCACATCCCTTTCAGCCGCAAGGGCTTCGCTACCGTACGCATCTGCGAAATGCATGAGAATTATTACAAAACGCACGAATATGTCCGCGAAGAGAACGGAATCAAGTATGGAGACGAGGTAGAAGGCATCGACTTTGAATACCTCCGCAAGAATACAGCTGTTAATCTTTCTTCTGTGTTCAACCTTGCACTTGCCCCTTCTGTTCCTGAAAACGTGCAGCAAAATGTATCAGAATTGACCAACTATTCCATTCTTCGATGGGAAGCGCCGAAGCAGGGGAAGCAACCCGCCGCCTACTATGTTCTTATCCGCGAAACAGACCAATCGCAATGGCAGGAAAAAATTAGAGTAGAAGGCACCGAAGCACACATGCCATATAGTAAAGACAATTACTTTTATGCTGTGCAGAGCATTGACGAAGAAGGGCATGAGAGTCTGCCGGTGTTTGTAGTGGGAGCAAGGTAAGCTTTTTTTATTGCTTTTAATCCTCGATCTTTGAATTTTGCATTTGCGTATTTCGCAAGAATGCTTTACTTTTGCCCCTCGGAAATGTCAACAAGACTGCCCCTGTAGTTCAACGGATAGAACGGAAGTTTCCTAAACTTTAAATACAGGTTCGATTCCTGTCGGGGGTACAAGGAACATTAATTCACTCTATTATATTCAAGTACCTTTGCAACGATTCTTTTTCTACTTCAGCTACCAAGGCATAGAAGTTATCAGGATTGTTTTCGGTATGCGATTTCTCCAAAGCCATATAATAGCGCCGTTTATCCTCGTTATTTCCTTTCAAAGACGCTATCACATATCCCGTGCGCAATAGATACAGATTCATTAGGAGGCGGCCGGTACGGCCGTTGCCATCTATAAACGGATGTATCCGCACGAACTCATCGTGTAGGTATGCTGCAATTACTACAGGATGCTCGCCGGCCTCCACTTTTCTTTGATATTCTACCATGAAAGCCTCCATTTGCGGCTCGATTAAGTAGGGCTGGGGCGGCATGTAACGACTGCCTGTTATCATCACAGGGACATTACGGTACCGGCCGGCATTATCCCTGTCGATACCATGAAGCACCAGAGCATGAATTTCTTTTATCGTCCGCTCCGATATTTCAACGTCGCCTAATGCTATATCTTTGATGTATTCGACAGCCTCGGCATGGTTCACAGCCTCTAAATGCTCGCGCATGGACTTTCCCGATATAGTCACCCCCTCATTCACCACAAGAGCTGTCTCTTGCAAGGTGAGCGTATTCCCTTCAATACGGTTGCTCTCGTAGGTATATTCCATATCAAAGGCATCTTGGATCTTTCTTAAAGCCTCGGTCGGCAGAGGGCGTGCATTGGATAGTTTCGATTTGAGTTTATCAACTTCGCACAGTATGTTTTGTAAGTTCTCGTTCATGGCTGTCTTTTTATTCCTCACAAAGATAGCGTTATAAAATAAAACCGAATAGAATTTGATTAAGAAAATCGTCTCCCCTCTCCCAAACAATTGCTATCCTTAAAGCGTTAACTTAATAAACACAATCAATTATGAATACATTAAAGAACATACTCATTGTAGTAGGAATCGTATCGATTATCGCCATCATCGCAATATTGGTAATGGGGATTAAAGTAGTATCCACCATCGTGTTGTACGTAGTAGGTGCATTGGCCATCATCTCTCTTATCGGGCTGATAATCTACTATATCGGGAAATGGTCGGGAGAAAGGGAAAAGAGGAAAGAGGAAAGAGATAGAATCAAAGGATATGGTGCGCATAGATGATGAGCAAATTTGACAACACGCCTCAATACATTATTCTTTAATAGAACTTTTATCTTCTGATAATAAACTTATTTCCTCAAAGTTTGTCTATTACATAAACAAACCTTATTTTTGCATAAATTAATATAACACATATCGAATATGAAAAAGTTGCTATTTCTTGCATTAATATGCTGGGTGTTCTACAGTTGTAGCAGTGTACCTATCACCGGGCGCAAACAGTTGAATCTTGTTTCTGACTCCGAAGTACTTTCGCTCAGCCTGCAAGAGTACAAGAGTTATATCGACACCGCCAAGAAGTCGACCGACCAAGCGGCTACGGCTATGGTGAAGCGGGTCGGTCAAAAGATTGCCGATGCTGTGGAGTATTATTATGAGCTGGAAGGCATGAAAGATATGCTGAATGGCTATTCTTGGGAATTTAATCTTATTGATGATCCTTCGGTCAATGCATTCTGTATGCCTGGAGGCAAAATTGTGGTTTACACGGGCATTCTCCCCTATACGCAAGACGAGGCCGGACTGGCCGTGGTGTTGGGGCACGAGGTAGCCCACGCGGTGGCCAAGCACTCCAACGAGCGGATGTCGCAACAGATAGCGGCACAATACGGCGGAGCAGCGGTAGATGCACTGCTATCGGGCAAGTCTGAGACCGTGCAAACCGTAGGCTCTGTAGGTTACGCCTTAGGAACTCAACTTGGTGTATTGCTGCCTTTCAATCGCAAACAAGAATTAGAAGCCGACCATTTGGGGCTGATCTTTATGGCTATAGCCGACTATGACCCCAATGCCGCCATCCCCTTCTGGCAACGCATGTCGCAACAAGGTGGCAGCAATCTTGAATTTCTAAGCACCCACCCCAGCGACGGTAACCGCATCACCCAAATTCAGAAAGAACTGCCTATCGCCTTGCAGATATATAACAATATGTGGGTTGACGGCAACACTGCAAAGCCAACTACTACCACTCCCAAATCGAACACCAGCGAAGAGTGGAGGTTTTAGAGTGAAGAACTAAGAGTTAAAATTAAAATCACGCTCTGCGTCAACTTTTAACTTTTAGTTTTTCGCTTTTAGTTCAATTATTCCTCCCCAAATATACGTTAAACCGCAATTTTCCGTTAGTATAAGGAATCTTGAACGTTTAATGAAGATAAATTATATACTTACCGCTGTTTTATTGCTCCTGTCTTGTTCTGTTTTCGGGCAACGGATAACGGTGTCGGGCACTGTGGGCGATCCGGCCGGATTGCCTATTGAATTGGTAAATGTGCAAGTAAGAGGGACGCTACAGGGCGACTATACCGATGCTAAAGGACGCTACTCGGTGAATGTGATTATGGCCGATACAGTAACCCTCGAGTTTTCGTGCTTAGGCTATAACAATGTGAGTATGAAGCTCCCCCCATCGGACGAAGACATTACCTTGGATGTGCGAATGCGCCCGGGCGACTATGCGCTGGAGGGCGTAACGGTAACGCGCAGCCGCGTGCAGACCAATACCTTGGAATCCATCAATATGAAAGACACCCGCTTTGCTGTTGACGCTACGGGTGGGAGCGTGGAATCGATTATTATCACGGCCGGAACCGGAGTATCGGGCGCCAATGAATTAAGCTCGCAATACTCGGTGCGGGGCGGAAGTTATAATGAAAACATTGTCTACGTAAACGGGATAGAGATATACCGTCCTCTGCTGGTACGCAGTGGACAACAAGAAGGATTGAGCTTCATCAACCCCGACCTGACCGGCTCGGGCAACTTCTCGTCGGGCGGATTTGAGGCACGCTATGGTGATAAAATGTCGTCGGTATTGGACGTTCAATATAAGACCCCCGAAAAGTTTGAGGCAGGTATTCTCGGCAGTATGTTGGGCGGCAATGTGTATGTAGGCAGCTCTACCGGCAAATTCTCGCAGATAAGCGGCTTCCGCTATAAACGAGGAACCACATTACTCAAGACCCTTGATACCCAAGGCGACTACGACCCCACCGTAATGGATTTTCAAACTTATATGACTTATGCCTTTTCGCCTAAGTTGAGTTTAAGCGTTATGGCCAATTATGCCGATAACACCTTCGACTTCAATCCGAAAATACGGGAAACGGTTTACGGCAACATCTACGAGCAACGTAATTTCACGGTCGACTACGACGGCAGTATGGAGCGCGACCGCTTCCGCACCTTCTTCGGTGCCGGAATAATGAAGTACGCCTTTGGCGAACATGCCGACATTGCGCTTCAGGTATCGGGCTTTCAGTCGAAAGAAGAAGTGACCTACGACATGGCCGGCGAATACTGGCTCACCAATATAGGCGAAGGAACGGATAGCGACGAACTAATCGGGATAGGGAAATTCAGGCAACACGGCCGCGACCGGCTAATCTCGGAGATATTTAAGGTTACGCTGAAAGGAAATGTGGGTCTCAATCAGCACACCATTACTTGGGGTATAGAGGGACAACAGGAAAAAATAAAAGACCGGATAAATCAATGGGAGATGCAAGACTCGATGGGCTACTCCATTCCCCGTATTGATGAGGCGCTGACAGTATCGAAGAACCTGCGCTCGAAGAACGAGATCAACTCCAATCGCTATTCGGTTTACCTGCAAGACACTTATAAGTTTCGCATCAAGCAAGGCTTGTTGTCTGTAACCGGAGGGGTAAGGGGAAGCTACTGGGATTACAATGAAGAGTTTATCATCAGCCCCCGCCTGTCGATGGGCTTCATTCCGGCAGAGAAGCAGAATATCACCCTGCGCTTTGCTACCGGATTATATTACCAGCCTCCGTTCTATAAAGAGTTTCGCAAAGTAGAGACCGACGAGCAGGACAATTCATACGTTAGCTTGAATAAAGATATTAAATCGCAACGCTCCCTTCACTTTGTGCTGGGAGGCGATTACGACTTCCGGGTCGACGACCGACCGTTCAAATTCACCGCCGAGTTATACTACAAGAAACTGGACAATCTCGTTCCTTATATTATCGAGAATGTGCAAGTATGGTATTATGGCGAGAACGTGTCGCATGGCTATGCCGCCGGTATCGATACCAAGCTGTTTGGGCAATTCGTTCCCGGTACCGACTCGTGGCTTAGCTTCTCGTTGATGCAAGCCAAACAATACATCAATGGAGAAAAACTACCCATGCCTACCGACCAACTTTACAACTTCTCGCTTTACTACACCGATTACCTACCCAAATCGAAACGTATACAAGGTAACCTGAAGGCTATCTGGGCCGACGGACTAAACTTCAGCACACCGGGCAGTGAATATAAACCCGTAATAAAATCAAGACCTTACCGCCGGGTCGACTTCGGATTGAGTTACCTGCTATGGGGCGAGCAAGATCGCGAAAACAAGCCCCACTCTACTTGGCGACACTTCAAAACCATCCTTATCGGGGTAGATGTCTTCAACCTTTTAGACATTAAAAACGTCAGTTCCTACTCCTGGTTCAACGCTATCGACGGCACATCGTTCGCCGTTCCCGACAAACTTACCGGACGGCAATTCAACATCAAGCTAATGGCCGAATTCTAAAAGAAAAATTATCCCGTTAATTGTTTCAAGATAAAAGAATAAGTACTACCTTTGTACCCTGTTTTGAGCAATTTTATTAACTAAATGTAATTAAATATGGATATTTCTCATATCGAACACATCGGAATCGCTGTCAAAAGCATAGAAGACAGCCTTCCGTACTATGAAAATGTATTGGGCCTGAAATGTTACAACATTGAAGAAGTGGCCGATCAAAAAGTAAAAACTGCCTTTTTCAAAGTAGGACAAACTAAAATCGAACTCCTCGAACCCACTTCTGAAGAATCCACAATCGCTAAATTTATCGAGAAAAAAGGGGAAGGTGTACACCATATTGCCTTTTCCGTACCCGATGTGGCCGAAGCCTTGAAGGAAGTGGAAGCCAAAGGCGTAAGGTTGATAGACCAAGCTCCTCGCAGCGGCGCCGAAGGACTGAATATCGCTTTCCTGCATCCGAAATCAACCGGAAGCGTATTAACCGAATTATGTGATAATAAATAATTTATAATCTATGAGCAATCAATTAGAGAAAGTAAGAGAGCTTATCGAACTCCGGGCGAAAGCGCGGATGGGTGGTGGCGAGAAAGCCATCGAAAAACAACACGCTCAGGGCAAGTACACCGCCCGCGAGCGCATCACCATGTTGGTGGATGAAGGCAGCTTTGAAGAATTGGACATGTTTGTCGTTCATCGTTGCAACAACTTCGGCATGGCCGAAAAGACATTCTTAGGTGATGGCGTAGTAACCGGATACGGCACCATTGAAGGCCGTTTGGTTTACATCTTCGCTCAAGACTTTACCGTTATCGGAGGTTCATTGTCTGAAACCATGGCACAGAAAATATGTAAGGTGATGGATTTGGCCATGATGATGGGAGCACCTATCATCGGATTGAACGACTCCGGAGGCGCCCGTATTCAAGAAGGTATCAACGCATTGGCCGGCTACGCCGAGATATTCCAACGCAACATCCTCGCATCGGGAGTAGTACCTCAAATATCAGCCATCTTGGGCCCCTGTGCCGGTGGCGCCGTATATTCTCCTGCATTGACAGACTTTATCATCATGGCTAAAGGAATGAGCTACATGTTCCTTACCGGCCCTAAAGTGGTGAAGACCGTAACCGGCGAAGACGTTACCCAAGAACAATTGGGTGGCGCCGAAGTACACGCTTCACGCTCGGGTGTGGCACAATTTGCTGTTGAAACAGGCGACGAAGCCCTCTCATTAATTCGCAACCTGCTCAGCTTCCTGCCCCAGAACAACCTGGAAGAAGCTCCGGTTAAAGAGTCGCACGACCCGATTGACCGCCTGGAAGATTCGCTGAACGAAATCATCCCCGACAGCCCCAACAAACCTTACGATATGTATGAAGTTATCGGCGCGGTTATCGATGATGGCGAATTCCTGGAAGTACACCAAAGCTATGCTCAGAATATCATCGTAGGTTTCTGTCGCATGAACGGACGTCCCGTAGGAGTTGTGGCTAACCAACCTAAGATATTGGCCGGCGTGCTCGACATCAATGCATCACGAAAAGCGGCCCGTTTCGTTCGCTTCTGCGACGCATTCAATATCCCCTTGCTTACCTTCGTAGACGTACCCGGATTCCTTCCGGGAACAGGACAAGAGTACGGCGGCGTAATCACCCACGGAGCCAAGTTGCTCTATGCTTACGGCGAAGCCACCGTGCCTAAAGTGACTGTCACCTTGCGTAAATCTTATGGTGGCGCACACATCGTGATGAGTTGTAAGCAGCTTCGCGGAGACATGAACTACGCATGGCCTACTGCCGAAATTGCCGTTATGGGTGGTGCAGGAGCCGTAGAAGTACTTTATGCCAAAGAAGCCAAAGCATCGGACGACCCCGCTGCCGTATTGAGGGAAAAAGAAACGGAATACAACAAGACATTCGCCAATCCGTATAATGCTGCCAAGTACGGCTACATCGACGATGTAATCGAACCGCGCAACACCCGCTTCCGCGTTATCCGTGCATTCCAGCAGTTGGCTACCAAAAAGCAGACCAATCCTGCCAAGAAGCACGATAATTTGCCATTGTAATAGAATGAAAGAAATGAAGGAAATGGAAATAATGAAGAAAATAGACCGCTTCACAAATCTCACCTCCTTGGGAGGGGGTGGAGGAGGTATAATTCTTTCATTATTTTCATT